>JALYUA010000219.1 GCA_030854005.1 Acidobacteriota bacterium | reverse complement strand
AGGCCCATCAGGGCCGGCTCCACCCCCGTCACGGCCCAGCCGATCAGACGGCCGAGCGGCTTCTTCCCCCGGGCGCGCGCCTCATCGGCCGACGTGACGACGACGGCGGCGGCGCCGTCCACGATCCCGGACGCGTTGCCCGCCGTGACCTGTCCGCCCTTGCCGAAGGACGGCGCGAGCGCGGCGAGGCCTTCGAGCGTCGTGTCGGGTCTCAGGTGATCGTCCTTCTCGACGCGCACGGTCTTCCGGCCGGCTTTGACGTCGATCGGCGCCACTTCCTCCGACAGGCGGCAGGCGCCCCAGGCGGCGGCGGCGCGCTGCTGCGAGGAGAGCGCGTACTCATCCTGCTCTTCCCGAGTGATCCCGTATTTTTCGGCGACGCGGTCCGACGTCTGCGCCATGTAGAGGCCGCAGTACGTGTCGAGAAGGGCGACCATCAGCGAGTCCTCGAGCGTCCCCTGCCCCAGGCGCAGCCCCTTGCGGGCGCCGCGGATGACGTGGGGCGCCGCGGACATGTTCTCCATTCCTCCCGCGAGCACCGTCTTCGCTTCGCCGAGGAGGATCCGGTGCGCGGCCTGCACGATCGACTCGAAGCCGGAGCCGCAGAGGCGGTTGACCGTGAGCGCGGGGACTTCCTTGGGAATCCCCGCCTTCAAACCCACGTGACGGGCGCCGTAGATGGCGTCCCCGGACGTCTGCAGCGCGTTGCCGAATATGACGTGGTCGATCTGCCCGGGATCGGTTCCGGTGCGAGCCAGCGCCTCGCGCGCGGCGTGGGCGCCGAGCTCAATCGCCGAGACGTCTGAAAAGGCGCCGTTGTACTCCAGCATCGGAGTGCGCGCGCCGTCGAGAATGACGATGTCCGACATGAGAAAACCCCCGACCGGTGAATCTACCAGACGGGCGGAGGGCCTACCCGCCTACCGCCTGCCGATCTCCTCCTGCAGCAGCCGCTGGTGAAAACGCCTCCGTACCTCGTTGAAATCCCCCTCGACCCTCGGATGCACGCGGTTGGTCAAGAGGACGGTGATTTCGTCGCGGGCGGGGTCGATCCAGAGCGACGTGCCCGTGAAGCCCGTGTGGCCGAACGATTCGGGGGAAAAGCCCTCCTCGGGAATCGACCTCGCGCCGCGGGCGCCCTGCCAGGCCAGTCCCCGGGCTTCGGGGAGATCGGGCGTCCGGTCGCGGGTGAGTTCGCGCCGGCCGGGGTCGAGCCAGGGCCGCGCCAGCCGCCAGACGTCCTCCGCCGTGCCGAAGAGGCCGGCGTGGGCCGCGACGCCCCCGCGACGGAGCGCGTTCCCATCGTGGACCTCGCCGCGCACGACCCCCGTCCGGAAATGCGCGTAAGAGAGTCCGAGGGCCGCCGTCATGTTCCGCTCGGTGGCGTCGTCCTCCTCCGTCGCGGCGCACCGTCCCGGCTCCGGAGGAAGGTAGCGGGCGGCGGAGCCCGCCGGGATCGCCACCAGCTCCGTGTAGAGGCGGTCCCACGTCGCGCCGAAGAAGGCTTCGAGGACGTCTCCCAATACGAGGATCCCGAGATCGCTGTACACGACGGCCGCGCCGGGGAGCGTCTCGGGCTCGATTCCTCCGAGGGTCCGCCGGTACGCCGAGGCGCCCTCGCCTCGCGCGTACAGCGGGAACCACGCCGGGAGGCCGGAGGTGTGCAGGAGAAGCATTTCGAGGGTGATGCCGTCGTAGCGCGTCTTCTTGAAGGGCGGGAGGAAGCGGCCGGGGGAAGACCGCAGGTCGAGGCCCTCCGTCTGTGCGGCGAGCGCGAGCGCGCCCGTCGCGAGCGGCTTGGTGAGGCTCGCGAGATCGAAGAGCGTCGCTCCATCGAGCGGCGCCGCCTCGGGCAGGACGGCGGCGCGCCCCGCGTGGGCCAGCGCCACGATCTCCTCCGCGTTCCCGACGAGCGCGGCACCCGCCGGAAAAGAGCCCGCCGCGACCTCCTCTTCGAGGATGTCCGTCAGCGTCAAGGAGGGCCGTCGATCTCGCTCCGGCGCGCCGCCACGAGCCGCGCGTTGGCGGCGAGCGCGGGAGGGACCGCTTCCGGGCGCCGCAGCTGCACCCTCTCCCGCTCGAGCCCCGCGATCTGCTCGTCCACGGTCCTGGCTGTAGCGGCGTCACGGACCGCCCGGCGGGTCTCCCGGAGCGAGGCGATGGTCTTTCCGTACACGACCTCGGAAGCCGCGCGGACCCGGCGGCGGTCGGCCTCGAGCAACCCCTCGACGATCCGGGAACGCACCCAGGCGAACTCGTCCGGGTCCACTCCGACGGCGCGGGACGCCTCGGCGTCGGTGCGCCCCTTGGCGGCGCGACGGACCTTGACGTAGAGGTCGACCTGGGCACCGGTGAGCGTTCCGTCCGGAGGCGGGCGGAACGCCGTGGGCAGGGCCAGGCGAGCGGTGGACTCGGCCGCGCGTGCCAGCCGATCGGCGGGGGCGTCCCTGCCGCAACCGGCGGCGGCGCAGGCCGTCCCGAAGACGACGACGAGGGCGATCTTCCGCATTCCTCCCAGATTATCGCGGGCCGGCGCGGACCGCGCCCGGACGTCGCGGCTTCGTTTAGACTATTGCGACCCATATCACTGGACCAGATGACCCAGAAAACGATCGGAAAATACGAGATCTCCGAGCAGATCGGGGTGGGCGGCTTCGGGGCCGTCTTCCGCGGGCGCGATCCCTTCATCAAGCGCACCGTCGCCGTGAAGACGTGCCAGCTGAACGACGAGGAAATCCGCAACCGCTTCTTCCGAGAAGCGGAGCTCGCCGGCAATCTCCACCACCGCAACATCACGACGATCTATGACTTCGGCGTCGAGGAAGGCGTCCCGTACATCGTTCAGGAGTTCCTGACCGGGGAGGATCTCGACAAGGTCGTCAAGCGGGGCGATCCGCTCTCGATCCCGCGCAAGATCGAGATCCTGATGTCGATCGCGGACGGGCTCGGTTACGCGCACCGGCAGTCGATCATCCACCGCGACATCAAGCCGTCGAACATCCGGATCCTGGAGGACGGCTCGGTCAAGATCATGGACTTCGGAATCGCGAAGTCTCTGCTCTCGGAGTCGAGCCTGACGCAGACGGGAATCACGCTCGGCACGTCCGCCTATCTCGCCCCGGAACAGATCCGGGGAGAAGCCCTCGACGGACGGACGGATGTCTTCGCGCTCGGGATCCTCGCCTACGAGCTCCTCACCAACCGCAAGCCGTTTCGCGGCGAGCACCTTTCGACGGTTCTCTACAAGATCCTGAACGAGACCCCCGAGCCGATCACGGCGATCGCCCCGCAAGTGCCGGAGTCGCTCGCCGCCGCCGTTGCCCACGCGATGGACAAGACGATCGACGGCCGCTACGCGACGATGGAGGCGTTCCGGCAGGACCTCCAGTCCGTGTACCGCGAGCTCGTCGGCGAGTCGGGCCAGTTCCTGACGACGCCGAGCTCCGCGTCCCCCCGGACTCCCTCGGGCGGGCTCAACGTCTCGGGCGCGACGCCTTCGCCGGGCACGCCGGCGCGAGGGGTGGTCGCGGTGCCGCGCCCTCCCGCCCGTATATCGCCGCCCTCCGGCGCACTCGCCCGCGTGCGGTCGGAAACCGACGACCACACCCCGACCGAGGTCGCAATCCGCGTTCCCCCATCCAACCTCGAGCTCGTCCACTTTCAGGATCCGGCGGACCGGACGTCCACGGGCCGCACGGCCTCCGCGGCGGCGCGCGGCCGGGGTCCGGGCTGGCCTCTCTGGGCGGCGATCGCGGCCGTCGCGGCGATCGGGATCGCGTTCGCGGTGTGGAAGCTATCGACGCATCCGGGACCCGTTCGGGTCGCGACCGCTCCGGTTCCCGCCGCGCGCTCGGCGTCGAAGCCTTCGGCCGACGCCGTCCCGACCGCGCCGCTCGCGTTTCCGAATCCGCAGCTCGGCCGCGACGCTGCCCCGCCCCCCGCCGCGGC
>JALYUA010000119.1 GCA_030854005.1 Acidobacteriota bacterium | reverse complement strand
GTCGCAGGGGGCGCGTCGGCGACGGGCGATGCCGCCGCCACGCCGGCGGCGCCGGGTCCCGAGGCCCCGGTCGAGACCACGGCGGTCGGGACCGATCCCGCGGTCTTCCCGGGATGCGGGGCGTTTTTCGCGGCGATCGCCTCCCAGAGGACGAGGACGCCCAGGGAGAGAGCCGCGGCGAGAAGCAGTCGTTTTTCCATGACCTCGGTTATGGGACGGGGTCGAAGCCGCCCGGACGGAAGGGGTGGCAGCGCAGCAGCCGCCCCAGGGCGAGGCGCGAGCCGCGCAGGAACCCGTGGCGCTCGACCGCCTCGCGCGCGTAGACCGAGCACGTCGGCTCGAACCGGCAGGCGCTCGGCAGAAAGGGCGAGATCGCCGCCTTGTAGAACTTCAGGACCGCGACGGCCATCCGGGCAAGAGGACTCACGCGGGCAGGCGGGCTCACGGACGGGGAAGCCGCGAGGCGCCGCGGCGCAGACAGTCGGCGTAGTCGCGCTCGAGGTCGCCGAAAGGGGCGGAGCCTGCCGAGGGGCGGGCGTTGACGACCACTTCGATCGCCCGGGCGGGCCGCGTCCGGCGAAAGAGCTCCCGGATCCGGCGCTTGACGCGGTTGCGCGTCACCGCGTCGCCGACCCGTTTGGAGACGGAAATGCCGATGCGCGGCCTCTCCGCGCCCGGCCGGGCGAGCAGAAAGACGAGGAAATGGCGTCCGGAAACCCGGACCCCCGAGGAGTAGCACTCTTCGAATTCCGTTCGTTTGCGAAGGCGGTCGTCCCGGGAGAAGGTCTCCCGGACGGCCGGGCCCGAGTTCACACTGCGAGCTTTTTACGGCCTTTGCGGCGGCGGGCCGAGAGGACGGCTCGCCCGGAACGCGTCCGCATCCGCACGAGAAACCCGTGGGTGCGCTTGCGGCGGCGGTTGTTCGGCTGATAGGTCCGTTTCATAAGAACGCGGAACTCTAGGGATTGAGTGGAGGGAAGTCAAGGGGAGGGGGATCGGGAAACGGGAAACGGGAAACGACGGGATTGTGGTCCAGGCTGGCGCCTCGAGGCTATGAGCGGGTCTCGAGGGTTATCGGAGCGAAATAGGGCCCCCCGGGGACCCTCGTTTCCCGTTTCCCGTTTCCCGTTTCCCGGCTCCTGGCTCCCGCCCCAACCCCGGGCGATATACTCCCGGACCCCTCACCGGCGGAAAGCTTTCCACAGGTGTGGAAAACGTTGCGGAAATCATGGCGGGCGCGATGAACGACGTCTGGGACTCGATCCTCCGGAACCTCGAAGGCAAGCTCGACTCGAAGGAGTTGAAGACCTGGTTTGCGCCGACGCGCCAGGTCGCCTTCGAAAACGTCTCCGGCGCGCCGACGCTCCGGGTCGAGGTTCCCAACCGCGTTTTCGTCGACTGGATCGAGGCCCGGCACGCCTCCCTCCTCGGCGCGGCGGCCTCCGACGCCGGCTACCCGTCTCTGGCGATTCTCTTCGAGCCCACCAGGAGAGCTTCCGCGCCGGCTCCCGTCGCCGAGCCGATGACGTATCCCGCGCACCTCCCCGCGCCCGCCAGCCGCGGCCTGGTCCTAAATCCCCGGTTCACGTTCGAGTCGTTCGTCGTGGGAACTTCCAACCAGTTCGCGCACGCGGCGGCGCGCGCGGTCGCCGAGAGCCCGTCGCGCTCCTACAACCCGCTGTTCCTGTACGGCGGGGTCGGGCTCGGCAAGACGCATCTCATGCACGCGATCGCCCACGAAGTCGTGCAGCGTTCGCCCCAGATGAAGGTCCTGTATCTGTCCGCCGAGCGGTTCTTGAACGAGCTCATCAATGCGCTCCGGTTCGAGAAGATGCACGAGTTCAAACAGCGCTACCGGGAGCTCGACGTCCTCCTGATGGACGACATTCAGTTCATCGCGGGAAAGGACTCGACGCAGGAGGAGTTCTTCCACACGTTCAACGCCCTGCACGACGCGCAGAAACAGATCGTGGTCACCTCCGACGCTCTGCCGAAGGAGATTCCGACTCTGGAGGAGCGCCTGCGCTCGCGGTTCGAATGGGGATTGATCGCGGACATCCAGCCGCCCGACCTCGAAATGAAGGTCGCGATCATCCGGAAGAAGGGCTCCGCCGAGAAGATGGAGATTCCGAACGACGTCGCCCTCTTCATCGCGGGAACCGTCAAGACGAACGTGCGGGAGCTCGAAGGGCGGGTCAATCGGGTGCTCGCGTTCTCGTCTCTGACGGGAAAGCCCCTCTCCGTCGAGCTCGCTCGGGAGACGTTGAAGGACATCGTCGGGACGGAAGAGCGCGCGATTCCATCGGAAATCCTTAAGACGGTCGCGGCGCATTACGGGCTGCGCGTCTCGGACATGAAGGCTAAATCGAACGCAAAACCGATCGCTTTTCCGAGACAGGTCGCGATGTATCTCTGCCGGAAACTGACCGGGCTTTCGTATCCCGAGATCGGCCGGCTCTTCAACGACAAGCATCATTCGACGGTGATGCACTCGGTTGAAAAGATCGAGCATCTGATCGAAGATGACGCGAATTTCCGCAAGGTCGTCGAAGGCTTTCTTCAACCCTACCGGTAGAAACGTCCGGCGCGCCGGAGCTTTTCCGCCGGGGCGATTTCCACACCGCTTCGCGACGCGCCGGAAACTCCCGCGAAACGACGATCGGCGACTCGCGAGTCACAGGCGCGGTGATCGTTTCGAGCCCGTTTCACCGGCCTTTTCTCACTCTCGCCGGGCTTCTCCACATCCCTACGAATGCGATCGAATGTGATAGACTTTTTACTCTTTCCGGAGGTGGGAAAATCCCATGGAATTGACGCTTCGACGGGGCGATTTCTTGAATGAGCTCACGCTCATGCAGGGCGTCGTGGAGAGAAAAAACACGATCCCGATCCTGTCGAACATCCTGCTGAAGGCGGCGGACGGACATCTCAATTTCACCTCGACCGATCTCGATCTGACCCTTCTCTCGGCGGCCGTCGCGAAGGTGTCGCGGCCCGGAAGCGTGACGGTTCCCGCGCGGAAATTGTTCGACCTGATCCGCAATCTTCCCGACGCGGAAGTCGCCTTGAAGCTCATGGACAACCACTACCTGGGCGTCACATGCGAACGGTCGAGCTTCCGCCTGGTCGCCCAGCCGGCCGAGGACTTTCCCACCGTTCCGAAGGTGGAAGGCAAGGGCGAGGTCACGTTCCCGCTCGACCTGTGGAAGCGCGTCAGCCGCAAGGTTCTCTATGCCGTTTCGGCCGAGGAGACCCGGTTTCAGCTCATGGGCGCCCTCTTGAAAGACAAGGGCAAGGAGTTCGAGCTCGTCGCGACCGACGGCCATCGGCTCGCCCTGATCGACTTCGCGAAAGATGGCGCGAAGAGCGGCCTGCCGAACGTTCTCATCCCCAAGAAGGCGCTCGCCGAGATTCTGAAGATGGATGGCCCCGGCGATCTGTCGATCCGGCACTCCGAAAACCACCTGCTCTTTTCCGTCGGTTCGCGGCAGCTGATCGCACGGCTGCTCGACGTCAATTTTCCCGACTACGAGAAGATTCTGGCCAAGGGAAACGACAAGGTGGCGATCGTTCCGCGCGTCGCCGCGCAGTCCGCGATCCGCCGCGTTTCGCTCTTCTCCTCCGAGCGCGCGCGGGGCGTGAAGCTGTCGTTCGAGAAGAACCTGCTGACCGTGGCGTCCAACAGCCAGGAGCTCGGCGAAGGCACGGAAACGCTGGACATTTCCTATGACGCCGAGCCGCTTTCCATCGGGCTCAACGCGCAGTACCTCCTCGACTTTCTGGATGAAGCGGAGACCGAAAAGGTGAAGCTCGAGCTGAAGGACGAGAACACCCAGTGTCTCTGCCAGCCGGAGGGAGGCATCGAGGGCGCATCGCGCTACATGTACGTCGTGATGCCGATGCGACTCTGACAGAAACATTGCGACTCCTCGAGCTGACCGCGCATTCCTTCCGCAACCTCTCTCCGGAACCCGTTTTCTTCGGCGCCGGCGTCACCCTCATCACCGGGGAAAACGCCCAGGGGAAGACGAACCTGCTGGAAGCGGTCGCGCTTCTCTGCGGGCAGCGCTCGTTCCGGCGGGCGCGTCCGGCGGAGATCGCGGCCGATGGGGAGACCTTCGCTCTCTCCGGGAAGATCCGCCGCGGCGACGAGGAGGAGACCCTCCGCGTCACCTGGTCGCGGGAGCACGGCCGGGCCTTCTTCCGGGGGGACAAAAACGCCACTTTTCCGCAGGTCGCCCGCCTGGCGCCGGCGGTTTTCTTAGCCCCCGAGCACCGCGAGCTTCTGACCGGCGGGCCGGCCCTGCGACGGCGGTTCCTGGACCGGCTCGTCCTCGGATCCCGGCCGGCCGCGGCCGACGACCTCGTCCGTTACGAGCGGGCGCTCGCCGAACGCAACGCCCTGCTCGCCCGGCCGGCCCGGGCTTCGGCGGCCGCTTCCGAGGAGCTCGAAACCTGGACCGCGGAGCTCGCGCGCACGGGATCGGCGGTGCGTCGGCACCGGGCCGCGGCGCTCTCCCTCTGGATGGCCCATTTCGCCCCTCTCGCCGGCGAGGCGGGCCCGGAATACCGAGCGGTGTCAGTGAGTTATCCCTACGATGGGAGTCGGGAGGAGTCGCTCACGGAGGAGCTTCTGAGGGTGGGTCCGGCCGAGCGGCGCCGCGGGCACAGCCTCGCCGGGCCGCACCGGGATGACCTGGTGTTTTCCCGGCACGGGCGCCCTCTGGCAACCCACGCTTCCGCCGGCGAGCTCCACCGGATCGTCTCGCTCGTGAAGCTGGCGGAATGGCAGGCGGTCGCCGACGCGAGCGGCGAGGCTCCCCTGCTCGGCGTGGACGAATTCGAAGCGGGTCTTTCCCCGGCCTGGGCCGAGGCCTTTCTCGCGTCGCTGCCGGAGGCCGCGACGATTCTTCTGACCAGCGCGGGCGACCCGGCGCGCTGGAGGCGAAGGGTCGCCGGGGTCCTCGAAATGCGGGAAGGCCGGGTCCGCGACCGGCCGCGTGCGGTCAACGAGAGTTAACGGACGAACGAAAACATGAGCACCGCCTACAACACCGACTCGATCAAGCTTCTGAAGGGCCTCGAGGCCGTTCGTAAGCGGCCCGGCATGTACATCGGGGACACCGACGACATCTCGGGCCTCCACCACATGGTGTTCGAGCTCGTCGACAACGCAATCGACGAGGCGCAGGTCGGGCACGCGGATCACGTCTCGGTCGTCATTCACGCGGACAACTCCGTCACGGTCGAAGACAACGGCCGCGGGATCCCCGTCGGGATGCACAACGAGCACAAGCGGGAAACGCTCGAGATCATCATGACGGACCTCCACTCGGGCGGTAAGTTCGACGACAACTCCTACAAGGTGTCGGGCGGACTGCATGGCGTGGGCGTCTCCGTCGTCAACGCGCTGTCGAAGCGTCTCGAGGTCGAGGTGCGTCGCGACGGGAAGGTCTGGGAGCAGGCGTACGAGCGCGGCTTTCCGATGGCTCCGATCAAGGCGACCGGAACCTCCAAGAAGACGGGGACGAAGGTCTCCTTCTGGCCCGACCCCGAGATCTTCTCGATCACGGAGTTCCATTTCGACAGCCTCTCGCAGCGGCTGCGGGAGCTCTCCTTCCTGAATCCCGGGGTCGCGATCTCGATCCAGGACGAGCGCACCGACAAGAAACACGACTTCGCCTATGAGGGCGGGATCCGCACGTTCGTCGAGCACCTGAACAAGACGAAGCAGGCCATCCACGACAAGGTCATCTTTTTCCAGGACATCAAGGGGGGCACCGGCGACGTCAAGAAGGACGCCGACAAGGAGCGCATCGAGATCGCTCTCCAGTGGAACGACGGGTATTCCGAGACTCTCTACACGTTCACCAACACGATCAACAACCGCGACGGCGGCACGCACCTCGAAGGGTTCAAGACCGCCCTGACCCGCGCCCTTCAGAAGTACGCGGACCAGAACGGGCTGACGAAGGCCCTGAAGGAGACGAGCCTGTCGGGCGACGACTGCCGCGAGGGCCTGACGGCCGTCGTGTCGGTGAAGGTCCGGGATCCCAAGTTCTCTTCGCAGACCAAGGACAAGCTCGTCTCCTCGGAAGTGAAGACGTGGGTGCAGCAGGTCGTCTACGAGAAGCTCGGCTCGTACCTCGAGGAGAATCCGAAGGTCGCGCGGAAGATCGTCGATAAGATCGTCGAGTCCGCGCGCGCGCGCGAGGCGGCCCGCAAGGCGCGGGAGCTGGTGCGCCGCAAGGGCGCGCTCGACTCCTCCTCACTACCGGGCAAACTCGCCGACTGCCAGGAGAAAGACCCCGCCTTCTCGGAGCTCTTCATCGTCGAGGGCGACAGCGCCGGCGGCAGCGCGAAGCAGGGCCGGGACCGCAAGTACCAGGCGATCCTGCCGCTGCGCGGAAAGATCCTGAACGTCGAAAAGGCGCGGCTGGACAAGATGCTCGCGTCGGCGGAGATCCGGACCCTCATCACGGCGCTCGGGACCGGGATCGCGCAGGACTTCGACTCCGCGAAGGTCCGGTACCACAAGGTCATCGTGATGACGGACGCCGACGTGGACGGCTCGCACATCCGCACCCTGCTTTTGACGTTCTTCTACCGGCACATGCAGGCGGTGATCGACAAGGGGTTCCTCTACATCGCGCAGCCGCCGCTCTTCAAGGTCGCCGAAGGGAAGAAAGAGATCTACCTGAAGGACGAGAAGGAGATGTCCAAATTCCTTCTCGCCCGGATCGGCGACGACCGCTCGCTCACGTCCGAGATGACGGGCGCCTCCGCGGCGGGCGGGAAGCTGGTCGCCCTCGTCGAAAAAATGGAGGAGTACCGGGGCCACGTGGCCAAGCTCGCGAGCCGCGGGATTCCGGAGGGGCTGATCCGCGCGCTGCTCGACCGCGGGATGCTGTCCAAGTCCGACTTCGCCGACAAGAAGAAGGTGGACGATCTGGCGAAGGCCGCGCGCGTCTTCGATTTCGAGAAGTCGGAGGTCGTGGCCGACGAGGAGCACTCCGCGTGGGCGCTCCAGCTGACGCGCCGCGTCAACGGAGTCCCCCGCTCCTCCTGCGTCAACGCCGAGTTCGTGACGAGCTTCGAGATGAAGCGCATCCGCGAGGCGGCGCGGTCGATCGGAGGCTTCCTGGACGGCCCGTACGTCGTGAGCCGCAACGGCGATACCGAGCGCCACCAGACCCTGCCGGCGGTCGTCGACGCGATCTACGAGTCCGCGAAGAAGGGGCTCGCGATCAACCGGTACAAGGGCCTGGGGGAGATGAACCCGGAGCAGCTCTGGCAGACCACGATGAACCCGGAAACCCGCCGCCTTCTCCAGGTCGCCATCGAAGACGGCGTCGAGGCCAATGAAGTCTTTTCGATCCTGATGGGCGACGCCGTCGAGCCGAGGCGGGAGTTCATCGAGAAGAACGCCCTGAACGTGAGGAATCTGGACATATAGCTCTCAGCGGTCAGCTCTCAGCCATCAGCTCTCAAACGACGCTTAACGAACCATGAGCCTTCTCAACGCCGAAGAAAAGTTCCCCGTCACGATCGAGGACGAGGTCCGACGCTCGTACCTCGACTACGCGATGTCCGTCATCATCGGACGCGCGCTTCCCGACGTCCGCGACGGGCTGAAGCCGGTCCACCGCCGCTGCCTCTTCGGCATGTGGGAGCAGAGCAACTTCCACAACCGCCCGTACAAGAAGTCCGCGCGCATCGTCGGAGACGTGCTCGGGAAGTACCACCCGCACGGCGAGAGCTCGGTCTACGACTCGATCGTCCGGATGGCGCAGGACTTTTCGATGCGCTACCCGCTGGTGGACGGGCAGGGCAACTTCGGCTCCGTCGACGGAGACAACGCCGCGGCGATGCGGTACACGGAAGTGCGGCTCACGCGCCTGGCCGCGGAGCTGATCGGCGACGACATCGAAAAGGAGACCGTCGACTGGACGCCGAACTACGACGGCTCTCTCGTCGAGCCGACCGTCTTCCCGGCCAAGTTCCCGAACCTCCTGGTCAACGGCTCCTCCGGGATCGCGGTCGGGATGGCGACCAATATCCCTCCGCACAACCTGCGTGAGGTCATCGACGCGACCGTCCACCTCCTCGACCACCCCGACGCATCGGTCGCCGACCTGCAGCAGTTCGTGCAGGCGCCCGACTTCCCGACCGGCGCGCTCATCC
>JALYUA010000111.1 GCA_030854005.1 Acidobacteriota bacterium | reverse complement strand
GAGGAATCGCGAAGCTCTCGATGTCGAAGTTGAGCAGCACGGCCTGCGACCGGCAGAACACGCGACTGCCGGCGATCCCGAGCGGGACGGCGAGCACGACCGCCGCGCATCCGAGGAAGAGAGCCTGACTGAAGTAGATCCCGGCGATCTGCGCGCGCGTTCCGCCGACCGTCTTCATCATCCCGATCTGGCGCACCTGAGCGCCCATCAGGGCCGCCATCAGGTTGACGACGAGGATGCCGCTCAGGACGAGCACCGCGAGGCCGAAGGCCGCCATCGCGAGAAGCATCAGTCCCATGATGTCGGCGTGAGGGTGCTTGCCCGGAGTCGGTATCTCGACGCGGCTCACCGGATGGCCGCGGCTCTCGACGACGTTCCGGACGTCCGCGGCCACCGACCCGATGTGCGCGGGATCGAGCCGGCCGGACGCCACCAGGATCTGCAGCTGGTCCAAGAACGGTTCTTCGCCGAGGTCCTCCAGCGTGTCGAGCGTGATGTAGCCGTACACGATGTTCTCCATCCGCGCCTGCGCCTGGCCGACGTCGTGCACGCTTCCCGTGACCCGGAGCGCGACCTCCCGGCCGCGCGCGGTCTTCACCCTCACCGAATCGCCGATCTTCGCCCGCGCGACGGAGAACGCGTCGCGCTCGATCAGCATCTCTCCCTTCCCCGGAGGCCAGGCGCCCTTCTCGCGAACGAGCCTTCCCACGCGAATGGCGCCGTAGTCCTTCACGACGAAGAGCCGGAGGCCCCGCCATTCGGAGCCGGCGCGGACGCGGCCGGTGACGACCCTTCGCGCTTCCGCGTCGCTCACGCCATGGCCCGAGAGAACCGCGCGCACGACGTCGTCGTCGACGGCATCCGTCCGAAGCGTCGCCGAAGGAGGGTTCGTCGCGAGGTATCCGCGGTCGAGCTCCCGCGTCAGGATCGCGTAGGTCGCGAGGACCGTCGCGAAGCCGGCGATCCCGACGCCGATCGCGAGGATCACCAGGACGGTCCGCGTCCGCTCCTGCCAGAAATCGCGGACGGCCTTGCGCCAGGGAGCGGTCAACGGGTCACCTCCGCGGCTGCGAGATCGTGGACCGGCGCATCCTCATTCCCCCGCACTCGCCGGCCGTCGGCGAGCGCGACCGTCCGGTCGATCACCCGCGCGATGTCTTTGTCGTGCGTGGCGATCACGACGGTCTTCCCGGCGGACGCCATCGCCCGGAAGAGGTCGAGCACCGACGCCGCCGTAACGGAATCGAGATTGCCCGTCGGCTCATCCGCCAGGACGACGGCCGGGTCGTTGGCGAGAGCGCGCGCGATGGCGACCCGCTGCTGCTGCCCGCCGGACAGCGCGGACGGCAGCTTGTCCGCCTGATCCGCGACGCCGACCCGGTCGAGGCGATCGAGCGCGTGATGGCGCCGTTCGCGCGCGGGAAAAGTCCGGCAGAAATCCATCGGTAGCATCACGTTCTCGACCGCTGTGAGCGTCGGGAGCAGCTGGAAGAACTGGAAGACGAACCCGACCGTTCGTCCGCGCCAGACCGCGAGATCGCGCTCGCTCGCGTGCGAGATCGCCTTCCCGCCGACCACGACGAGCCCGGAAGTCGCGGTATCGATGCCTCCCACGAGGTGGAGCAGCGTCGACTTGCCGCTGCCGGACTTGCCGACGACGGCGACGAATTCTCCTGCCGCGATGTCGAGGTCCAGATCGCGCAGCGCGAAGAAGGGGCCTGCCGGTGTCTCGAAGGTCTTCGTGAGGTTCTGAAGTCTGATCATGCGCGCAGCGTAGAAACACGGGCCTGAACGCCACCGGAACGGCGCGTTCAGCCGACGTTCAGCTCCGCGGGCGCAGGTTGGCTGCGGCAGAATGAAAGGGGAGGTGTCGGGTGCGCATCCTGGTCGTCGAGGACGAGCCGCTGTTGTCCGACCGGCTGTCCGCCGCTCTGACCGAGGCGGGTTACGCCGTCGACTGCGCGGCCGACGGCGAGAAGGCGGATTTCCTGGGGCAGACCGAGGGATACGACGCCGTCGTCCTCGACCTCGGGCTGCCGCGCATCGACGGGATGACCGTGCTCAAACGCTGGAGGGAGGCGGGCCTCGCTATGCCGGTTCTCGTGCTCACCGCGCGTGACAGCTGGCACGAAAAGGTCCAGGGCATCGATGGAGGCGCGGATGACTACGTCGCGAAGCCGTTTCGGATGGAAGAGGTCTTAGCGAGGCTGCGCGCGTTGATCCGGCGGGCCAGCGGGCAGTTGAACCCGCAACTGCATTGCGGCCGGCTGACCCTCGATCCCCGACTCGCCAGGGTCACGCTCGACGGGGAGCCCGTCCGGCTGACGAGCCACGAGTATCGCGTCCTCTCGTATCTGATGCACCACCGGGACCGCGTCGTCTCGCAGGGCGAGCTGACGGAGCACATCTACTCCCAGAGCTTCGACCGGGAGTCCAACACCGTCGAGGTCTTCGTCGCCCGGCTGCGCCGCAAGCTCGGATCCGGATCGATCGAGACGGTCCGGGGCCTCGGCTACCGCATGGGTGCCGCGCCGCCGGGCGCGCAATCATGAGTGTGCTGAACTCGTTTCGTCTGCGCCTCCTGCTGGGCCTCGTCGTGGGGGCCATGGGACTTCTGGCGATCACGCACCTCGTCACCGTTCTCTTTTTTCACAACTATCGAATTCGGCTGCATCCCTCCGGCCTCGTCATCCTGGTGAGCGTGGCTCTCCTCTTCGTCGTCTTCGGCCTCTGGCAGATCCGGAAAGGGTTTTCGCCCTTCGAGGAGCTTCGGACACGGCTCTCCGCGTACCGCGAGGGCAGGGGACGGCGGCTCGACGGGGCGTACCCGACGGAGGTTCAGCCGCTGGTCAACGATCTGAACGCTCTGCTCGCGCATCGGGAGGGCGTCGTCGAGCGCGCTCTCGCGAAGGCCGGGGATCTCGCCCACGGTCTGAAGACGCCGCTCGCGATCCTCGCGCAGGAGGCGGAGCGGGCGAGGTCTTCCGGAAACGAAGAGCTCGCCGCCGCGATCGAAGGACAGGTCGACCGCATGCGCCGGCAGATCGACTATCACCTCGCGCACGCGCGCGCGGCCGCGTCGGGGGCGACTCCCGGAGCGCGGTGCCTCGTGAGCACGTCGGCGGAGGGCCTCTCGAGGACGCTGCTGCGGCTGCATTCCGAACGCGGCGTCTCGATCCGCACGGACGTGTCTCCGGACCACTCGTTTCGAGGCGAGATCGAGGACCTCGACGAGATGCTCGGCAACCTTCTCGACAACGCCTGCAAGTGGGCCAGGTCAGAGGTCCGAGTCGCGTCGGCCGCGGACGGCAGCTCGGTCGTCATCACCGTCGAGGACGACGGGCCGGGGCTCGATCCCTCGATGTGGCAGAGCGCTCTTCAGCGCGGGGTGCGAGTCGACGAGGCGGCGCCGGGCTCGGGGCTGGGTCTCGCGATCGCGCGCGATCTGGCAGAGCTCTACGGCGGCTCGATCTCGCTCGGACGCTCCCCGGCGGGCGGCCTCAGAGCGGAGCTCCGACTGCCCGCGTAGAGGTCACTGCCGCTTGAAGAACTGGACCGCGCGCTCGTGCTT
>JALYUA010000095.1 GCA_030854005.1 Acidobacteriota bacterium | reverse complement strand
CCGCCAGGTCGTCCTCGAGTGCGGCCACAACATGGAGCTCGAGGCGCCGGACGAAGTCGCCAGAGCCATCGACGAAGTCGTCGGGAAAGTGCGGGCGGATACGAAACCGGCTCTCTGAGTTCAGGAGGCGAACCCGGATTCATTCGTGCGACGATGACCAGGTGACAGACGACCTCCGGACAAAGGCAGAGCGCCTCCTGGCACTGCACCGCCCGGGACGGCCTCTCGTTCTGGTCAACGTGTGGGACGCCGCCACCGCCAGGATCGTGGAAGACGCCGGACTCCCGGCGGTGGCGACGACGAGCGCCGGAGTCGCCTTCTCGCACGGCTACCCGGACGGGGAGAAGATTCCCCGGGATCTCATGCTGGAGGCCATCGGCCGGATCTGCCGCGCCGTCTCGGTTCCGGTGACCGCCGACATGGAAGCGGGGTATGGCGCCACCGCCGAAGACGTCCGGGAAGCCGCCGCCGGTTCCCTCGAGGCAGGCGCTGTCGGATTGAATTTCGAGGACGGGACCGGCGACGCCGCGGACCCTCTGGCCGGCACCTCTCTCCAGCGCGAGAAGATCCGCGCGATTCGCGAAGCCGGCGACGCGCGAGGCGTTCCGATCGTCATCAACGCGCGAACGGACGTCTACCTCGACGCCGTCGGCGCGCCCGAAGCCAGGTTCGGGCACGCGGTCGAAAGAGGCCGGGCTTACCGCGAGGCCGGCGCGGATTGCATTTTCGTCCCCGGAGTGACGGACAAGGATGTCATCACCGCGCTCGTGAGGGAGCTCGACTGCCCCGTCAATGTCCTCGCGGGCGCGGCCAGCCCGCCGATCGCGGAGCTCGCTCGCGCCGGAGTCGCGCGGGTCTCTCTCGGCTCGGGCCCCATGCGTGCGACGATGAGCCTTCTGCAGAGGCTGATCCGGGACGTCCAGGGGGACGGCGCCTATGCCGAGCTCCAGGCGATCGTCTCGCACGCGAGCATGAACGCTCTCATGCGCTAGCAGGCCGCTGAAAAAGCACCCTGCTAGCATCCCGCCAACCGGCAATCCCGCCGCCAAACAACGAGAGGAGACTCCAGTGAAAAAGGTTGTGACGACAGCCCTCGTTCTCAGCTTCGCGCTTCTCGGCGCGGCGCTCGCGCAGGAGAAGAAGGCCGCGCCTCTGAAGAAGAGCGCGCCGGGGGCCGCGAAGGTTCCGATGCACACCGTCGTGAACGCCAGCGAGATCCAGTGGGGGGACGCGCCGCCGGGGCTGCCTTCCGGATCGAAGGTGGCGCTTCTCCAGGGCGACCCCGGCAAGCCCGGGATGTTCACGGTGCGCGTCAAGGCGCCGGACGGATATCGGGTTCCGAAGCACTGGCACCCGACCGCTGAGCACCTGACGATCCTCTCCGGGAGCTTCAACGTCCTCATGGGCGACGGCACAGACATGTCGAAGGCCACCTCGTTGACCGCCGGCGCCTTCGCCACCATGCCCGCGAAGATGCGCCACGAGCTGGTTTGCCAGGGAGAAACCGAGTTTCAGGTCTCCGCGATGGGCCCGTTCGTCATCACCTACGTCAACCCGGCGGACGACCCCCGAAAGGCCACCCGCTGATTGGGGTCAGGTCTTTATTATACACTAAGTCGCCGACCGAAGACCCGCTCGTCCCGTGGGCGGGTCACCGGCCTCCCGATGACGCGGCCGGCGGGATCCACTTCACGAACCACTCGAGGTTGCGTTTCATCGCTTCACGCTCGAGCATCGGCTCGTAATAGAGGTGCGTCGCGCGCGGATAGATGTCGAATTCCACGGTCTTTCCGTGCGCCTTCAGCGCCCGGTAGAACTTCCACGCGTTCGCGATCGGGACGCGGAGATCCCTTTCTCCGTGCTGGATCAGCAGCGGCGTCGTGACCCGGTCGGCGAAGTTCAGCGGCGAGTGGGCGTAATAGGAATCGCGCGCCTCCCAGGGCTTTCGAAAATACTCCCCGATGAACTCGCCGCCGTCCGACAGGAGGTACTGATCGGCCAGATCGCTGATGCTGGCGGCAGAGGAAGCCGCCTTGAAGCGCCCGGTCTGAGTGACGATCCAGTTCGTCATGAAACCGCCGTAAGAGGCGCCCATGACGCCGAGACGGTCCGGGTCCGCGATGCCCTTGCCGATCAGATGGTCGACGCCGGCCATGATGTCCTTGTAATCGGCTTCCCCCCAGGCATTCACGATCGCGCGCTGCCCCGCTTCTCCGTATCCGGCGCCCCCGCGAGGCATCGGAAACAGGATCGCGAACCCCGCGCTCGCGAACGCCTCCACCGGGTAGGGATCGACCTGTCCCACCGTGTGCATGAACTGCGGGACGAGGCCGTGCGTGACGCCGCCTCCCGGCCCGCCGTGGCAATACACGAGGAGGGGCAGCTTCGATCCCGCAGATTGACGAGGAGGCGTGAGAAGCAGGCCCCAGATCCTCATCCCGTCGAACGAGCTCCATTCGACGACCTCCTGCTTTCCGAGCTGGAAGCCTCGCAGCTCGGGGTTGACGTCGCTCAATCGCGTGGTCTTTCCCGAGCGGACGTCGAGCATGGCGACGTCGCCCATCGTGCGGCGTTCGACGTCCCGAAACGCGAGCCGTGAGCCGTCCGCGCTGGTGGAGAGCGAGTAAACCAGCGACGTCCCGGCCATCCGCTCGGATCGCCCGTCCGCGACGCCGACCCGCACGATCGGCTGCTCGAACATATGCTCCCCGGACGCGAACGTCCCGTCGTTGGCGAGGACGTACACGGATCGGCCGTCCCTCGTCCAGACGATCTCGTTGACCCAGGCGTCGTTCAAGCCGAAGATCCGGACCGGGGACGAAGACGAAGGGCCTCTCGCCGGCACGACGGCCAGGCTGCGCGGCGCCATCAACTCGGCGCGGCCGTTGGTCGACACGAACGCTATCCTCGCCCCGTCCGGTGACCACTGCGGCGCGGTGTTCATGCCGGGGCGGTCCACGACGAGCCGCGGCGGTCCGCCCCCCGGAGCCACGGCATAGATCCGAGTCAGGTACTGCGCCTTGAAACCCGTGACCGGGGCCGCCGCATACGCGATCTCCCGGCCGTCGGGAGACCACGTCAGCGCGTCGACGTACTGATCGGCGGGCGACAACACCCGCGCGCCCGAACCCTCGAGCGGCTGCAGGCAGAGGCGCCTTCCCCGATCCGGCGCGTCCACGTGGATGACCCAGGAAAAATCCTTTCGCTGGCGTTGCTCCTCCGGGGAAGCCGGGTCTCGCGTCGTGTACGCGATGCTCTTCCCGTCCGGCGCCCATTCGTAAGCGAGCACGCCCTCCGGCGCGGATGTCAGGGCCCGTGCCGGCTCGCCGCCGGAGACCGGAACGGCAAACACCTGGGGCTTGTCCGCGGCGACTCCGAGAAAGGAAACGCGGCCGCCGTCGGGGGACCACCGCAGCCTCGGGGCGGGCAGCGCGGGAGTAAAGACTCTGGTTTCTCCGGCCAGCCCTCGGGCCGGTCCGCCGCCGGCCTCGACGAGGAAGATCGCGGCCTCGTGCGCGTTGCGCTCGAGCGACGGCGTCGACACGACGTAGGCGATGTGCTGCCCGTCGGGAGCGATCCTCACGTCGACGATCGACCGGACCTTCATCAGGTCTTCGACTGTCACGCGAGCTCCCGCCCCGACGTCAGCACCTGCGCCTGCGCCTGCGCCGGACAACGCCGCAAGAATCCACAGAGCCGCCAGCGCTGGCCCCATTTCGCCTCCGGGTTTCCGGGATTATCCGCCCGCGGCGCCCGATGGGCGCTTGCCGCGACGAGGCTCAACGGAAGGCGGCAAAACGCAGCAGGGGATTGTCCTTTTACACAACAGATTCTCGCTCTACGGGACGAGGCTCCGCTGATGCGGAGGTAGGGGGCAGGCTTTTTTGGTGGGTCTGACTCTGCCTGTACATACGAACGCGAACGGCCGGTCGTTTCACTCCGGCGCGCCGGTTTATTTCTTCTTCAGGAACGCCCGGGGGGAATTTGCGCCCTCCGCAGACCGTTTCCGTCCCATCGACCACCTCCATGAGCCGTTCCGCCCGGGGGCGGGGCGCATCGTCGCTCCCCGGAAGGCGCGCGGCTTCTCTTCCCCGCTCTCGCCTGCGCCTCCGTGATGCCGAAGATCGATCTCGGAGACTTCTCCATCGCGACTCTTGTCTTTGCCGTCCTGTTCGGCCTGATCGGTCTCGCCGCGTTTCGCTACGGAAGGAAGAACGGCGAGCCCAGACAGCTCTTTCTCGGCATTGCCTTGATGGCGTATGGATATTTCGTTTCGAACGCCTGGGTTTCGCTCGGCATCGGAGCGGTGCTGACGCTGCTCCTCTTCTTCCCCGCGTAAACGAGAGCCTCTCTTTTCCACGATTCGATTGGTATATGGTGCCGCAGCAGAAAACGAAAAGAAGGCTGTTGGGGACGGCGAAAAATGATGGGGGCAGACTTATGAAGCGGATTGTCGCGGGTTTCATCCTTCTTCTCTCCACGACGGCCGTGTCGTCCGCCCAGTCGTTGACGGCCGCCGATCGCGACAGCGCGATGAAGCATCTCGAGAGCACCCGGCAGGGCGTCGTCGACGCGACGGCGGGCCTTTCGGACGCGCAGTGGAATTTCAAGGCCGGCGCCGACCGCTGGTCCGTCGCCCAGGTGATGGAGCACATCGCGGCGGCCGAAGATCTCATGCGCGGGATGATCGAAGGACAGGTTCTGAAGGCGCCGCCGCGGCCCGCGGGGGAAGACGCCGCCGCGATCGACGCGATGGTGCTGAAAGCCATCCCTGACCGCTCGCACAAGGCGCAGGCGCCTGAACCTCTTCAGCCGACCAACCGCTTCGGATCTCCCCAGGACGCCCTGAAGCACTTTCTCGAATCCCGCTCGGCAACCGAAAAGCTCTTGAACGAGCGCCCCGACCTGCGCGACCACGCCGCGGACAGCCCGCTCGGCAAGAAGCTGGACGGGTACGAGTGGATCCTCTTCATCAGCGCGCACAGCGAACGGCACACCAAGCAGATGCTCGAAGTCAAAGCGGACCCGAATTTTCCAAAGAAGTAATCCGCACCGCGGAAATACACGAAGAAAAAGGAGAAAAACCATGCAAAAACCGCAACGCATCGGCCTCGCGATCCTTCTTTCGCTCGGTGTTTCGATGGCGGCCGTCGCGGCCGGCAGCGGAAAGGACCTCGAGGCCACTCCCCAGGCGAAAGCGTACCGGGCGCTCCTGAAGGCGATCGATGCCGGCGACTACGACGCATACAAGAAGTGCATGATGGCGGACGCCGCCAAAGACATCGACGCCCAGGTCAAGCAGATGGGAAAGACGCCGAAGGAGACGATGGGCTTTTTCAAGGCGATGGAGCCGACGGACATCAAGTTCACGTCGCTCGACGTGAAGGACAAGAAGGCGACGCTCACCGCCACCGGTAAGAACTCCGGCGAGGTGAACAAGGGCACGATCGAGCTCGCGGAAGAAAACGGCCAGTGGAAGATCGGCAAGCAGAGCTGGACGAACGCGAAGTAATCGACACGATTTCCTGCGGGCCGATTCCTGACGAAGGGATCGGCCCGCATTTTTTCAGACGGGCCCCCTGCACTCCCCGGAGGACGAAGACTCACCCGGAAGGAACGGCTTCCGCGTCTCGCGGGGTCCCGGGCGTCCGTGCGATCCCGCCGCCCTTCGCAACTGTCTGAGAACACAAGGCAAGCAGACGATCTTTCGAAGGCCCCTCATGGCACAGCGATTGCTCCTTATCTGGACAGGAACCCAAGAAGGAGGATCGATGAAAATGAAGTCCTTGCAGAGAACCATGTTGAGTGTCGTGCTGGTGGGAGGTGCCGCCGCGACGACGGTGGCTCAGATCCCGCTGCCCCCGCTTCCCCCGGGTCTGAACGTCCGCATCACGACCGGCAGACCCCCTGCGCCCCGCCGGGAAGTCCGCCCCGCCCGTCCGGGCGCCGACTACGTCTGGATCGCCGGCTTCTACAACAATGACGGTGGCCGGTACGGCTGGATCCCGGGTCGCTGGGAACGCCGCGCGGCTCCGGACGCCTACTGGATCCCGGCGCGCTACAACCGCACGACCCGCGGCACCATCTACGAGCCGGGCCACTGGTCGAACCAGCAGCTGGTCGTCGAAGACAGTATCCGTCAGAACCGCGAGTGGAGGCGGCATGAGCGCAACCACGAGCGGGAGATGCAGCAGGAGCGCGACCGCAACCGCTGGGATCGCGACCGTCAGTAAGCAGGACGGCCGGCCTTCCGGCCGGGCCACGAAATTCAGACGGCGGCTCGCCTCGGCGGGCCGCCGTTTCCTTTTCCGCTACGCGCCTGGATCGTCTCCCGACGGCCCGTAGATCGAGGGCACCTTGCCGCCCATCGGCCGCAGGTAGGCCGAGAGCTGGCCGCGGTGGTGGATCGCGTCGAACAGGAAGCCCCACAGCATCTCGCCGAGCGGCGCCTCCCACACCGTCTTCCCGTCCATCATGAACCGCGCCTTCTTTTCCCACGCCGCGTCGTCCAGCCGCTCGAGCAGCTTTTGAAGCTCCGTTGCGTTGCGCTCGTAGGCGGCGATCGAATCCGCGATCGGCGGGGCGGGCTTCTGCGTGTAGTTGACCTCCGACCGCTCGACGACGGTGCAGGCGTCGTGGAGCTCGTCGGCGAGCAACCAGACGAGGTCGCCCGCGGATGTTGACCTGGGATGCGGCCGGTAGCCGCCGTCTCCGGCGGGCACCGCCTGAAGGACCCGGAGAAACGTGGGCCGTTCCGCCTTCAAACGCTCGCCGAAATGCTCTCGAGAATTCATGGCTCTCCTCCCCTTCTCTCGTCCGCGGCGAGGTCCGCCCGCCGGACTGCGCACCGCACTCTACCCGGAAGCGATCAGGGAAGCAGCTGCACCGTGTCCTGGGCGACCGCGTCACCCGAGTGCACGCCGTCCGCCGTCATCGACGCGCGGATCGTGAGGCTCTGTGCCACCGAACCGGACGGAAGAACCCCCGTCGTCTGGATGTGCAGGCGAGACTGCGAGTTCGAGTCGAGGGTGTTCAGGTTCCAGCTCACGGACCCCCCGGCGCCGTTGGAAAACGTCGCCGCCGTGCCGGACGATGCTTCAACGGAAACGACGCTCAGCGGCGCGGGGAGCATGACCTCCACGCGGCCGTTGCGGACGTTGTTGATACCGACAGTCACCGCGCTGACGTCGATCGTAAAAGTCTCTCCGGAGCGGGCGGATTCCGGCGCATCGACCCGGACGTTCGCGAGGGCGCCGGGCGCCGTGCTCGTCTCGCGGTCGTGGCATCCGGCGAGAGCCAGGATAAGAAGGATCGAAATTCGGCCGATGCGCAGGGTCTTCATCGGAAACCTCCCCGTCCCCTCGGACGTTCTCGAGCGGAGCAACCCGGGTGCCAGAGGCGATGGTCTAATCCCCCCGACATCATGAAAGATCCGGCATGCCGAAAAAATCAGATTTGAGAACTCTCGCGGTGCCGTTCCACGTCGGCGACTTCGTGGAAGAATTCCATTCGCCCGCCGGTTCGGTCCTCCTCCGGCCCGACCTGCCCGCCGGCAGCCCCCAGGCGAGGATGGCCGCCCTCTTCGGAGAGCTCGCCGGCGAGACCGCGCGCGACGACGTGTTCGTCGTCTATGCCGGCGACTGCATGGCGC
>JALYUA010000094.1 GCA_030854005.1 Acidobacteriota bacterium | reverse complement strand
CATCAGGACGTTGCACTCCGCGTTGAAGTGGAAGGACCGGAAGTCGAGATTCGAGGACCCCGTCAGCGAGAGGAAATCGTCCGCGACGGCCGTCTTCGCGTGGAGGATCGCGCGCTGGTACTCGTACACGCGCACGCCTCTCTCGAGCAGCCCGCGGAAGTAGCCGTGCCCGGCGTGCCGGACGAGGGGGACGTCGCTGCGGCCGGGAAGGAGCAGGCGAACGTCGACTCCGCGCGCGGCCGCGTTGCCGAGCGCCACGACGGCGCGCGATCGGGGAGCGAAATAGGCGTTGGTGATCCAGATCCGGCGCCGCGCCGCGGCCACGATCGCCGCGAGAGACGAAGCCATCTCCCCCGTGCCTCGGAACGGGCGCGAGTCGAGCACGAGGATCGGAACGCCGCCCGTCGCGGGCTCGAGCGAGTCGAGCACGACCGCGCTGCCTCCGGCGGCGTGCCAGGCCTCCGTGAAGACGATCGCCATCGCCCACGCCGCGGGGCCGTCGATCCGGACGTGCGTGTCGCGCCAGGGGCCTCCGTGCGCCGAAGGAGCGGATGAGCCGTACTCGTCGCCGATGTTCATCCCGCCGGTGAACGCGGTCGTCCCGTCGACGACGAGGATCTTGCGGTGATCCCGGAACGGCTGCAGAAGGAGGTGGGGAAACAGAGGGTGGAAGAGCCGGACTTCGATGCCGCGGTCCCGCATCTCCTTCCAGAACTCCCGTCGCGTGGCGATCGAGCCGAAGGCGTCCGCGAGCACGCGAACCGTCACGCCCCGATCGACCGCGCGCCCGAGACTGTCGAGCAGCGAACGGCCCGTGGCGTCGTCTTTGAAGATGTAGGACTCGAGCAGCACGTCCCTGGCCGCGCCGTCGATCGCGTCGCGCATCGCCTGAAACGTTTCGGGACCGCGGAAGAACGCGCGCACCCGGTTCCCGAACAGGACGGGCGACTCGTCGATTCTTTGAAGCAGGATCGAGAAGCCCGGGTCCCGCACGCCTTCCGGCAACGCAGCCGCGAGACGCCCGACGTTTGCCACCCGGAGGTCCGGCGGCAACCTCCGGCCGGAGCGCGGCCGGAGGACCGGCCGCCACCACCTCCGCTTTCGCTTCGGCTTCTTCATCGAGGGCGGGCCGGACCGGCGCTCACCGCGAACGCGCGCTTCAGCGGCCCCGGATCGTGAGACCGCTCGCGGCGTGTCCGGTGACGCGCGCGGCCAGAGAAGGCGAGGTCTCGCGGCCGCTCGCGGAGAGCGCGAGGGCTTCCGGGTCGTCCGGCGCGACGGCTTCGGCGTAGATGATCATCAGCTCGCTGCGCCGCGACGCGTCCGGAACGTGAAACATCCGCGCGCGGGCGGCGGTTGACGGAAGGGTCAGGCCTTTCTTTCGCAGAAGATCGCCCATCCTCGCGCCGTCGGAGCCCGGCCGCGCGGTCGAGAAGCCTCGGGCGTAGCCAGGGAACACCCTCGTGTCCCCGAAGAACTCGAGAGGCCCCATTCGCACGCGCTCCGGCAGCGCCTCGTACGCATACTCGCCTCCCTTGCCGGGCAGGTAATGCTCGAACTGGATCCAGAACAGGCGCCGCACGACGCCGCGTTCATCCGCGTCGACGAACAGGTGCTGCTCGGCGTCGGCGACGCCGTAGAGCGGAAACCGCTGCCCGCCGGCGTAGCGAAACGCGGGCGCGACCTCGAGCGCGACGCGGGGGTCGCGGTCGGAGACGAGAGTCTGCCCGCGAACGACTCGCTCCGGCGCGGGCTCCGATCCGGGCCGGGGCCGGCCGGATGCCACTCTCTCGGACGTCAGGGAGAGGCAGGAAAAGAGCACCGCGGCGAGAGCGCGCCCCCTGGTCATCGGTCCATTCTAGGCGCGGGGCCTCCGGCAGAGGCTTCGTCGCGCACGGACTCCCTCCGGGCTCCTCCGCCCCATCCGCGTCGGAACTCGTCCCCGTCTGCACCCCGTTCGTCCCACCGCCGGAACCGTCGCCGCCGTTTCACGTAATGGCAGGGACGGAGGACCGATGCGCCTGAAGAAACGTGCCGCCCTGGGGTTGTGTGTCGCCGTCTCGGCTCTCGGATCCGGGCGAATCGCGAGAGGGGAGCTTCCGGCGTCGAAGAGCTACGAAACGGTCAAGCTCGCGGAAGGGATCTACGCCTTCATCTCTCCCGAGTCGAACACGCAGCTCGTCAGCGGAAACAGCCTCGCCGTGATCGGCGAGACGGGCGTCCTCGTCGTGGACTCCGGCAATTTCCCGACGCTCGCCCGGAAGATGGTCGCGGACATCCGCCGGCTCACGACACAGCCCGTCCGATATCTGGTCCACACGCACTGGCATCCGGATCACCTCATGGGAGACAGCGCTTTTCAGGACGCGTTTCCGGGACTCGTCGTCGTGTCCACGGACTTCACGCGGGCGCGGATCGCCGACAGCGCGCCGAAGTACGTCCAGGGGACCATCGAAAAAGGCGACGCATACGCGGAGACCCTCCGCGCGCGGGTGCGCTCCGGAAAGGAGACGGACGGCTCTCCCATGGAACCGCCCGCGAAGAGGCTCTATGAAAAGGCGATCGCCGATATCGAAGTCGCCGTCCCGGAGTTTCGGCAGTCCCGGCCGGTCCTCCCGGACGTCACGTTCGACCGGACGCTGTCGCTCTTTCTGGGAAAACGCGAGGTGCGCGTCTCGTTTCTCGGGCGCGCCAACACCGGGGGCGACGCGCTGGTCTACGTCCCGGACGCGAAGGTCCTGGCGACGGGCGACGTGATCGTTTATCCGACGCCCTACGCATTCGGCTCCTACCCCGGCGAGTGGATCGAGGTGCTGAAAAAGGTGATGGGGTTTGGCGCTGCCGCGATCGTCCCCGGACACGGACCGGTCATGCGCGACCAGGCGTACCCGAGGCTTCTCGTCGAGCTGCTCGAGTCCGTCCGGGCGCAGGCCGGCGAGGCAGTCCGCCAGGGCGCGTCGCTCGAGGAAACCCGCAAACGCGTCGATCTCGAAGCCTTTCGCCAGCGGTTTGCCGGACAGGACGCGGAGCGCCGCCGCGCGTTCCAGGACGGCTTCGTCGTCCCCGGCGTCGACCGCGCCTGGCAGGAGGCGAAAGGCGCGTTCGCGCCGGAGGACTAGCCACCCCCTGGCAGCCTCCTCAACGTCGCGAGGCGTCCCGGCCGCGGGCCGCGGAGAGCGCGGCGAGGCGACCCGCCGTCGCTTTCGCCTCGCGACCCTGCAGGCCCGGCGAATCTTTCAGGCCGGCGCGCGCCTGGAGAAGCAGGCTTTCCGCCTCGTCGTATTTCTTGAGCCCGGTCAGAGCCTCGCCGAGAAGGCTCTTCGCCACAGCGACGCGCCAGTCTTTCTCCGAGAAGGCTCTTCGGCGGACTTCCAGGGCCTGCCGGAGGAGGGACTCGGCAGGGCCCGGGTCCTTACGCGCCAGGTGCACGCGAGCGAGGTTCAATCTGTAGGTGGCGACGGCCGGGTGGGTCTCGCCCTGCGCCGCGATCGCGATGGTCAAGGCGTCTTTCAGGGCCGCTTCCGCTTCGTCGTACTTCTTCAGTTCCATCAGGGGCCGCGAAAGATTGTTGAGCTTGTTCGCGACGGTGGGGTGCTTGTCCCCCAGGACCTTTCGATCGATCGCGAGCGCCTGGCGGGAGAGCGACTCGGCGGTGGCGAAGTCTCCCCTGTCTCCCGCGATCAGGGCCAGGTTGTTCAGCGGAGCCGACACGTCCGGATGCATTTCCCCGAGGGTCTTCCGGTTGATCTCCAGGCACTCGCGGTAGGCCGCCTCCGCCCCCGCGAGATCGCCCTTGTGCCAGAGAATCAGACCGAGATCGTTCCAGCTGGTGGCGGTCTCGTGATGCCGATCGCCGAGCACTTTCCGGCGGATTGCCAGGGATTCCCGGATCAGCGGCTCGGCCCGGTCCTCCATTCCGCGATCGCGGTAGACGCGGCCGACTTCCACCAGACTCTGGGCGACGTCCTCGTGCTCCCGCCCGAGCACCCTGCGCCGCATGGCCAGCGCCTCCTCGAGAAACGGCGCGGCAGAAGCGTCGTCTCCCTGCTTTTCGAGCAGCACGCCCATTTCGTTCAGGCTCTCCGCCACTTTTCGGTGCTCGGGGCCGAAGACGTTACGCCGCAGGGAAAGCGCCTCGGCGAGAAGCGGACGCCCCTTTTCCGGCTCTCCTATCCGCTGGTAGGTCCTTCCCATCACCGAGAGCATCTCGGCTTTCAGCTCGGGCTCCGCGGAAAGCTCCTTCCCGACCCGCGAAGCGCCGGCATCGAGGAACCCCCGCACCGTCGGCTCCTTGGCCTCGCCGGTCGACCAGGGGTCCGAAGCGGTCAGCAGCTCTTCCAGCAGACCGCTCACCTTCACCGCCTTCTGCGCCTCGCGGCGAGCCCGGTCACGCTCCGCGGCCAGCCGGGCCGTGTAGAAGCCGATCAGGCCCGCGAGCACGACGGCCATCGATGCCGCCGCGGCGACGCCGCGCCTGTGCCGCCGGACGAACTTCGCCGTTCTATACGCGACCGTGTCCGGCCTCGCGCTGATCGGCTCGTGGCTGTCGAAGCGCCGCAGGTCTTCGGCGAAGGCGGGGACGGAGGCGTATCGTTCCCCGGCGTCCTTCTTCAACGCCTTGGCCACGATCGTTTCGAGGT
>JALYUA010000087.1 GCA_030854005.1 Acidobacteriota bacterium | reverse complement strand
CCCCAGAGAAGGAGCAGCACGGCCGCCGCCGCCGCCACGGCGGACAGGCCGGGGCGGCGCAGCACCCGCCGGCGCGCTTCGCGAGCCGACGCCCCGAGGAAGACCGCCAGGGCTCGCGGACCGGAGGCGCGGGCGCTCATCGCGGGAACATATCCGAGCCGCTCATGGCTGCTTCAACCCGGAGCCGCTCATGGCTGCTGCAGAAAAGGCAGGACGTCGAGCCGCCCCGCCGCAAAAAGGCAGTCGAGCCGCGCCAGAAGGATGTTGAACCGCGAGTCGAGCTCGTACAGCCGCGCGGAGTTGTAGAGCGTCTCGGCGTCGACCACGTTGAAATTGTCCGACAACCCCTTTTCGAAGCGCAACTGGGCCACCTCGACCTGAAGCTGCGCCGCGCGCATGTTCTCGGCCGCGATCTCCCAGTTGCGCCGGAGCGCGTCGAGCCGCCGGTACGCCCGGCGCACCTCGCGGACGAGATCGTCCACGAACAGTTGGTAGTTGCGCTTTCGGGTGGCGAGGGCGATCTCCGCCTCGCGCCTCTGGGCGTGGAGGGCCGTCGAGTTCAGCCCGTAGCGGGATCGAAGGCCGAACAGGAGGGACGGGTTGCGGGGGCGCAGCGCGTCGCCGGCAGTGCCGCTCGAGGCAAGCGCCTCGTAGGTCAGGACGCCGTCGAGCGAAGGCAGCTCGAGGCTCTTCGCGATGCGGACGGCGAACTCCGCGTCCACGACGCCGTCTCTCGCCTCCCGCGCCTCCGGCCGCCGGTCGGCCACTTCCGCGGCGGCGGTGCCGGGATCCGTTTCGCCCGCGGGAAGCTCGGCCGGCGCTGCGATCGAGAATCGCAGGTCCGGCGCGAGGCCGGCGGCGCGCCGCAGCGAGTCCCGGAAATCCTCCACGAGGTTCTCGGCATCATTCCTCGTCACGACCGCGAGGGCTTCCTGCTGTTCCGCGCGCAGGACGTCGAGCTTCGACACGCTTCCGGCGGAAAAGCGGGCCCGCGAGAATTCCGTGAGCTTCCGAGCGCGCTCGACGTGCTCGGTCTCGAATCGCAGGGCATCCGCCTGCCGCGCGAGACCCAGGTACGAGGCGTAGACCCCGAGGACCGCGCGCCGCCGCAGGACCTCGACGGCGCGCTCCTGGCCGGACGTCGACCGCCGCGCCTGGCGCAGAGGCTCGGCCGTCACCGCCGGATCGGCGCCGCCGAGGAGCGGCTGCGACAGCGTCAGGCGGTAGTCGGACGCGTAGGGGTTTTCCGGGAAGTCTCCCGGGTTCCGGTTGACGCTCGCTTCCGCTTCGAGGCGCGTCCCGAACGGGAACTGCTCGAACGCCGTGATGCCGTACGTTTCACTGCGCACGCCGGAATTGCGGCTGCGGTCCACCTGGAAGAACGGCACCGCCTGCGGCAGGAAGCCGGCGGCGACCCCGCGCTCGGCAAACCGCGACGAGAGAAGCGCGTCCTGCCCGTTCAACAGATCGGGGTTGCGCTGCAGCGCCGCGCGCAGGGCCTCGCCGATCGTGAGCAGAGGCATCGCCGGAGAAGGAGGCTCCTGCGCGGTCATCGGCGCGGGCGCCGAGAGCCACGCCGCCAGCGCGAGGCCGGCCGCGGCCGGAACCGCCGCGCGAGACCGTCGCCGGCCCGAGAGGGCGGTCAGCGTCCGGCCTCAGCCTTCCCGGAGCGCCGCCGCCGGATCGATGCGGGCGGCCCGGCGCGACGGCCGGATCCCGGTCATCGCGCCCGCCGCGACGCACGCGATCGCGAGAGCGGAGAAGGAGAGGAGAGAGAGGGACGAACCGCCGGCCGATCGGTCGACGCTCGCGATGCCGATCAACCAGCCGGCGAAGAGTCCCGCGCCGCCGCCGAGCGCGCCGAGCAAGGCCGCTTCCAGACGGAACTGGAGGACGATGTCGCGGGTCCGCGCTCCCACTGCGCGGCGGAGACCGATTTCCTTCCGGCGCGCGAGCACGGACGCGGACAGGAGATTCGAGATGCCGAGGATCGCGGACGCGGCGGTCAGGAGGCCCACCACCAGAACGATGCGGTCGAAGGTGCTTCTCGCCTGCCGGTACTGGCGCAGGGTCTGAATGGGCGACGCGACGCGGACCGGACCTCCGGCGCCGCAGCGGGCGGGATCGATGCGGGGCGCGGCGGCCGCGGCGGCGTCCGCCTCCGCGATGGAAGAGAACGCCAGGACGGCGACGTCGAGAGGGTAGCGACCGTCGGGCTCCGCCGCCGGCTCGGGCTCCGCGCCGAGCGGAACGACGATCGCGCGATTCCAGTCGAACGACGGCAGCTCGCCGGCGGAGGCTCCCTCGACAGCGGCCGAGGAGAGCTCGCCCACGATCTCGTAGGTGCGCGTCCCGACGGCGAGCACGCTGCCGACGGGCGACGAAAGCCGCGCCGCGCGCGCGACGGAGCTTCCGATCACGCAGTACGGCGATTTCCGGGCGAGATCCAGCTCGCCCAGAGGACGGCCCTCGCGCACACGGGTCGAGAAGAGCGCCGCCGCCGGTCCCGAGACCGCGTACAGCGGCGCTTCGAACGGGGCGCCGGACGCGAGCACGGTCGGACGCGACATCCGGATGCCGACCGCCGAGAGAACGGGAAGGACGGCGCGAAGGCGCTCCACGTCGTCGAACCCGAGCCCGCGTCCCTCCTCCGCCGCGGCGCCCGGCCGGTGGACGAGGTAGACGTTCTTCAGGCCCGCGCGTTCGAGGGACCGGATCGTCGCGGCGCGTCCACGTTCCACGAGCGTCGTCAGGCACACCACGATGGCCATCGCCAGCGCGAGCGCCACGAGCGCGGCGCGCGTCCGGACGCGATCGGTTCGAAGGGAATCGACCGCGACCTCGAGCGCGCGCCCGACCTCGCCTGGCCGCGTGGACGCGGGCTGCGCTCTGCGCAATGGACCTCCGTTCGCGGGCTGGATTTCCGGGTTCTCGCGGCGATTCTCGTTCAAAGAGTGCGCGTTGACAAGCGGATCGCGCGCTCCCGTCGCGTATATTTGTCGCGAACACGACTCCTCAATTCGTGGCGGGGTGCCCCCGGATGAGCTCGACTCCCGGATCGTTCGACGGCAAGTACGAAGTCCTGGGGAAGATCCGCGAAGGCGGCATGGGCGCCATCTACATGGTGCGCCACCGCCTGCTCGACGAGATCCGCATCATCAAGGTCATGCGGCCGGAAGTCGCCGAGAGCGCGGACCAGCGCAAGCGGTTCCTGCGCGAGGCCCAGATGGCCACGCGCCTGAAGCACGGGAACATCGTCGGCTTCTACGACTTCTTCGTCGACGACGAAGGCACCGCCTTCATGGTGATGGAGTTCATCGACGGCATCAACCTGCGCGACATGATCCGCCACTGCGGTCCGCTCCCGATTCCGCTGGCGATGCACCTCGCGGGACAGAGCCTCTCTGCCCTCGATTACCTGCACCGGAAAGGGATCGTCCACCGCGATATCTCGCCGGACAACGTGATGATGATGCAGGAGGAGGATGGCGCGCTCCAGGCCAAGCTGATCGACCTCGGGATCGCGAAGCTCGCGCGCGCCGAGGAGCAGGAGCAGCTGACCGCGGCGGATGAGTTCATCGGGAAGCTTCGATACTCCTCGCCGGAGCAGTTGACCAGGAAGGCGAGCTCGAGCGCGATCGACGGCCGGAGCGATCTCTTCTCCTTCGCCGTGGTGATGTACGAGGCGTTGACCGGCGTATGTCCGTACGGGGGCGGGAGCCTCCAGGACATCCTGACCGCCCGCCTCCAGAAGCCGCCGATGCCCTTCTCGAAGAGCGATCCCGGCGGGAGAGTCCCCGCGGCGGTGCGGGAGATCCTCCTGAAGGCGCTGCAGAAGAACCCGGACGACCGGTGGCAGAGCGCGCAGGAGTTCTCCAAGGCGCTCGAGGCGCTCCCTCCGCAGGTCGTCGGTGCGAAGGACCCGGAAGAGGTCAGCAACTACGTCAGGACGGCGGTCGAGTTCGTGCGCGCTGCCGCTCTCGCGAAGAATCCCGCGAGCGCGAGCCTCCAGAAGACCCTGCAGTCGAAATTCCGCGTCTCCGAGGTCTCTGTCCAACCGCTCGAAGCGACGGACATGAAGGTGCAGAAGACGCTCTCCGGGTGGAGCGGCGACTCGACGCCGTCCGGCGGGTCCGCTCCCGGCGGATACGCGGGGGCCCAGGCAAAGACCGTCGTGACGGACGCGAGGAATTTCGAGAGAGACAGCCGCCGCTCCTCGATCGCCGGCTACGCGGCCGTCGCCGTCGGGGCGGCCGTTCTCGTGATCCTCGGCATCGTGGTCTCCGGGTGGATGAACCGCGACCGGCGCGTCGCCCTGCCCGTCGCTCCCGTTCCGGCTCCTTCCGCGACGTCGGCGCCGGCCGCACCCGCCGCGGCGGCCGCGGCGCCGATCCAGCCGACGGCGCTCCCGATC
>JALYUA010000081.1 GCA_030854005.1 Acidobacteriota bacterium | reverse complement strand
CGCCGGGGCCGGGCCGCGTCGAGGATGGCGAGCGCGTGCCGATCCGCGGGGCCGCGCTGCGCATCGCCGAGAACATGGAGGCGAGCCTCGGCGTCCCGACGGCGACGTCGCAGCGGCAGGTGCCGATCAAGCTGCTGGACGAGAACCGCCGGCTGATCAACGAGCACCGGGAGACGAACGGACAGGGCAAGGTCTCCTTCACGCATCTGGTCGCGTGGGCGGTGCTGCGCGCCCTGAAAGCCTTCCCCCGGTTGAACGACGCCTTCGACGCGGGCGCGGGCACGCCGTCCCGGGTGCGCCGGGACCGCGTCGGGTTCGGTCTCGCCGTGGACGTCCAGAAATCCGACGGGACGCGCACTCTCCTCGTCCCGAGTGTGAAGGGCGCCGAAGAGATGACGTTCGCGCAGTTCGCGGGGGCGGCGGACGACCTGATCGCGCGGGCGCGCAAGGGGAAGCTCCAGGTCTTCGATTTCGAGGGAACGACCATTTCGCTCACCAACCCGGGCACTCTCGGGACGACGGCGTCCGTTCCGCGGCTGATGCCCGGGCAGGGACTGATCGTCGCGACCGGCGCGATCGAGTATCCGGCGGAGTTTTCCGCTATGAGCCCCGAAGCGCTCGCACGGCTCGCCATCAGCAAGGTCGTCACGTTCACCTCGACCTATGACCACCGCATCATCCAGGGCGCGGAGTCCGGCCTCTTTCTCGCCCGAATCGAGGAGCTCCTGCTCGGAAAGCACGAGTTCTACGAGGGCGTTTTCTCCGACCTCTCGATCCCCTACGAGCCGCTGCACTGGGCCCGGGACAACAACCCGGGGCTCTTCTCCGACTCCCGAAGCGCCGAGATCGAGAAGCAGGCCCGGGTGCTGGAGCTCATCAACGCATACCGGGTCCGCGGCCACCTGATCGCCGACATCGATCCTCTCCGGCTGATGCCGGTGCAGCACCACCCGGAGCTCGATCTCGAGACCTACGGGCTGACGATCTGGGACCTCGACCGCCCCTTCTGGACGGGCGGGCTCGCCCAGCGCGAGCACATGCCGCTGCGCGAGATCGTCGGCCTCATGCGGCGCGTCTACTGCGGAAAGGTCGGGATCGAGTACCGCTTCATCTCAAATCCGGTCGAGAAGGAGTGGGTGCGGCGAAAGGTCGGCGCCCCGCCGGAGCCGCTCGACGCGGAAGTGCGCAAGCGGCTTCTCGCGAAATTGATCGCGGCGGAGACTTTCGAGCGCTTCCTCGGGACGCGCTTCCTCGGCCAGAGGCGCTACTCGATCGAAGGCACCGAGACCGCCATCGCGTTTCTCGACCAGCTGCTCGAAGGAGCCGCCGCGCGCGGGATCGAGGAAGTGTGCATGGGGCTGACCCATCGCGGCCGCCTGAACATCCTGGCCAACGTCGTCGGCAACGCGGCCGAGCGGATTTTTTCCGGCTTCCAGGGCACGGTGCATCCCGACTTCCCGGCCGACGAAGGCGACGTCAAATATCACCAGGGGGCGCGGGCCCGGCGAAAAACGGCGAGCGGCCGCGAGATCGCGGTCTCGGTCCCGTCCAACCCGTCGCATCTCGAAGCGGTCGATCCGATCGTCGAGGGCCTGGTGCGGGCGAAGCAGGATCGCACCGGCCTTCCCCGCGAAGAGGCGTGGCTGAAGATCATGCCGCTGCTGCTCCACGGCGACGCCGCGTTCGCCGGCCAGGGCATCGTCGCGGAAATCTTCAATCTCGCTCAGCTGCGCGGATACCGGACGGGCGGGACTCTCCACCTCGTCGTCAACAACCAGATCGGATTCACCACCAATCCGGCGTCGGGACGCTCGTCTCTCTACTCGACGGACGTCGCCAAGATCAACCAGGTGCCGATCTTCCACGTCAACGGCGACGACCCCGAGGCGGCCTACCGCGTCCTGCAGATCGCGCTCGACTACCGGCAGGAGTTCCACAAGGACGTCGTCGTCGATTTGATCGGCTTCCGGCTCCACGGGCACAACGAGGGCGACGAGCCGACGTACACGCAGCCGCTCATGTACCGGCGCATCCAGGAGCATCCGGGCGTGCGGACGCTCTACGCGCGGCGGCTCGTACGGGACGGCGTCCTGAACGAAGCCGAGGTCGCGGAGATGGAGGCGGCCCAGATCGCGGCGTACGAGGCGGCGCTTTCGGCGGCGAACGAGGCCGGAAAGCGCTCGGGTCTTCCGACCCCGCCCCCGCACGTCGGCGAGACCGGCCGCGTCGAGGAAGTGCCGACGGGCGTCGCGCGGGACGTCCTCGGCCGCATCGGACGCGCGCTGACGACCGTGCCTCCGGCCTTCAACCTCAACCCGAAGATGGTGCAGCAGCTCGCGCGCCGGGCCAAGATGGCGGACGGCTCTCTTCCCCTCGACTGGGCGACCGCCGAGGGCCTCGCGTTCGGATCGATCCTGCTCGAAGGCACCCTGATCCGCATGTCGGGCCAGGACACGGCGCGCGGCACGTTCTCGCAGCGCCATGTCGTCTTCCACGACACGCAGACCGATACCGACTGGATCCCGCTCTGCCACCTCGGCGGGGAGCAGGGCGCCCAGGCCCCGTTTCACATCTTCAACAGCCCGCTGTCGGAGATGGGCGTGCTGGGCTTCGAATACGGATACAGCGTGGAAATGCCGGACGCGCTCGTCCTGTGGGAGGCGCAGTACGGCGATTTTGCCAACGGGGCGCAGGTCATCATCGACCAGTTCATCGTGTCCGCGGAAGACAAGTGGCGCGAGAACTCCCGGCTGACTCTCCTGCTGCCGCACGGCTACGAGGGTCAGGGGCCGGAGCACTCGAGCGCGCGCATCGAGCGCTACCTCCAGCTCTGCGCCGACGACAACATCCAGGTCTGCAACCTCACCACTCCCGCGCAGTACTTCCACCTGCTGCGCCGGCAGGTGCGCCAGCCGGGACCGAAGCCGCTCGTCCTCTTCACCCCCAAGAGCCTGTTGCGGCAGCCGGCGTCGTTCTCTCCCCTCGAGGACCTGACGGGCGGCGCCTTCCGCGCGCTGCTCGACGATCCGTCCGTAAGCGACCGGCAGGCGGTGCGCCGCGTGCTCCTCTGCACCGGGAAGGTGTTCTACGACCTGAAGGCCGCGCGGGACGAACGGCGCGATACCGAGACCGCGATCCTGCGACTCGAGCAGCTCTATCCGTTTCCGGCGGAGGAGCTGCGCCGAGCCCTCGCTTCCTTTCCGGCGGCGAAGGACGTCGCGTGGGTTCAGGAGGAATCGCGCAACATGGGTCCCTGGACGTTCGTCGCGCTGCGCCTGGCGGATCTGCTTCCTGCCGGAGCGCGGCTGCGGTACGCGGGCCGCGCCGCGTCCGCGTCGCCGGCGACCGGCAACGCCAACGTGCACAAACGCGAGCTCGCCGATTTCCTGGCCGACGCGTTCCAGGCGGCGGACGTGCCCGAGATCGCCAGCACGGCGGCAACGCCGCGGGTCGGCGACGCCGACTAAGCCGTCGCTTCCGCTCGCTGCGGGACGTGCGTTCGCCGCGGGCGAACGCACCGGCGAGCGGCTCGCCTGAAGGCTCGACCGCTCGCCTCGTCCCTCCGCTACGCTCCCGTAGCGCGAGCCTCCTCCCTCCCTTCGGTTGGGAGACTTCTCATGCTGCGAGCGCATCCGCGATTGAGGTGAACAAGCCCTCCCTCTCCCCGCGTGCCGGGGAGAGGGCCGGGGTGCCGATCCGCCGGCCGCTGCCCCCCGGCGCCATGGTCGTGTCCCTGACGCCGGCGGCGATGCGATCAGAAGATGACGGCTGAGGCCTTCCGCTTACCTGCCGGCGGCCGCGACGAGCTCCGCGGCAGTGGTCGGACCGTTGGCGAACGTGTCGGTGTGCCACGAGGCGAAGGCGCGGAACTCGAGGCCGGACGCGAAGCCTGTCTTGCGGCCGTGCTTCTTCGCGACCTCGTCCACCTTTTTCTGCTGCTCGGGGGTCATGTCGGGAGCGATTCCAAGGTAGTCCCAGGCGTCGCCGTCCGTGTGGGCGTAGATCTGGGAGGCCGCCATGCCGGCTTCCTTTGCGTCGGAATCGGCGTCGGCCAACCACTTCAGAAATTCCAGGTGCTTGCCGGGCGCGATGCGATACAGGGAGACCCGGGCGCGCGCCATCGGCTTCACGTCCTGTCTGGCCGCCTGCGGACTCGCGGACGAAGCGGTGAAGAAAACGAGAGCGAAGACCACGGGAGTGAGAGAAATCCAGCGCTTCATGATGCCTCCTCGGTGAACGTCACCAACGTCGCCGCAGAAACGCCCGCCCGGCCGGCCGTGCCCGCCGTCCGCGACTGAGGCTTCTTGTTTTCCGAAGCGAGAAATTCTGGCTGACTCTAACCCGTCCTGCGCGCGGAGGCGCCAGGAAGCCGCCGGGGGGCTACTTTTTCGGGCGCATCGCCGCCAGGGCGGCTTTGAAAGTCTCGCGCGGGACCTTGCGGTAGTCCGAGAACTCGCCCGCACCCGCGATCCATTCGCCTCCGTCCATCGTGACGCAGTCGCCGGTCTGGTACGGGCAGAGGTCGGACATCAGGAAGACAGCGAGGTTCGCGATCTCCTCCTTGCGCCCGAAGCGGCCGAGGGGGATCCGGGACAGCGCGCCCTTTTCGGCCTCCGGGCTGGCCATGAGCCGCGAGAACGCGCCCTCCGTCGGGATGGGACCCGGCGCGATGGCGTTGACGCGGATGCCGGCGTGACCCCATTCGACGGCCAGCGACCGCGTCATCGCGAGCACGCCGGCCTTGGCGCACGCGGACGGCAGGGCGAACGCGGTTCCGGTCCACGCATAAGTCGTCACGATCGAGACGATCGCGCCCGGCGCCCGGCGATCGAGGAGGTGGCGGCCGACCTCGAGGGAGCAATGCACCGAGCCGTAGAGCACAGTGCGGACGACGGCGTCGAATCCATTCGGCGTGAGGTCTTCTGCCGGTACGAGAAAGTTTCCCGCGGCGTTGTTGACGAGTCCGTCCACTCTCCCGAAGCGCTCGACGGCGCGCGCCACGAGCGCCTTCACTTGTTCGGGCTCGCGCACGTCGGCCGCGAAGGTCTCGACCTCTCCGCCTTCCCGCGCGGCGGCGCGGATTTCCTCCGCCGCCCCCGCCAGCCGGTCCGCGCGGCGCCCCGCGATCATCACCTTCGCGCCGCAGGCCGCAAACGCGGACGCCATCGCGAGGCCAAGCCCGCTCCCTCCTCCCGTCACGAGGATCGAACGTCCGGCAAGGATACGCGGGTCAAACATGGTGCTCAAACATTGGGGAACCTCCAACCGCGGCGTAGACTCTCACGAAACGAGGAGACCACCATGCTCGATCGGCGCGCGTTGCTCCACACTCTCCTTGCCGCGCCCGCGGCCATTCTCGCCGGCTCTCGCCGGGCCGTCGCAATGGAAGGTCGCTGCCTCCCTACCGCGCCGGACGTCGCCGGTCCCTTCTACCTGCCGGGCGCGCCCCGGCGCCTGAGTCTCGCGGCCGCGACCGAGCCGGGCGACCGGATCGCGATTCGAGGCCGGGTGCTGTCGGCGGATTGCCGGACTGCCGTGGCCGGCGCGCTTCTGGACGTCTGGCAGGCGGACGCGAAGGGCGAGTATCACGGGAAGGATGAGCAGTACCGACTCCGCGGCCAGATCCTCACCGGACCGGACGGCAGTTACGAGATCCATTCCATCCGGCCGGGCAATTACAGGCAGGCAAACGGCTGGCGGCCTGCGCACCTCCACTTCACCGTTTCCGCGCCGCGTCACCAACCCGTGACGACGCAGCTCTACTTCCGCGGCGACCCCTATCTCGCCCCGCACGACTCCTGCGGGAGTGAGTGCCATTCCGACGACGCCCACCGCATCGTCGCGCTCGAGCCTGGCAAGGGAAAACTCACCGGCCTCTTCGACGTGACATTGAAAATGGCGTAGGAAAGCGGGCGAACGCGTTTCTCGTTCGTTTCCCGTTTCCCGTTTCCCGTTTCCTGATTTCCAATTCCCCGGTCTCCGTCCGCCTCCCGCCTCCCGCCTACCGCCTACCGCCTACCGCCTCCCGTCTCCAAGGTACCTGTCGAACCAGGCAACGACGCGCGTGTCCCGATCGAGCTGGTGCTTCGGGTCGCGGATCGAGTGGCCCTCGTTCTCGTAGATGACGAGCGTCGTCGGAACTCCGAGAGTCTTCAGGGCATGCCAGAACTCGTATCCCTGCGGCGTCGGGACCTCCGAGTCCCGGTCGCCATGGAGGACGAGAGTCGGAGTCTTGACCTTCTTGATGAATGTGATGGGCGAGGACTTCGCGTAGACCTCGGGATCGTCGTAGACCGATGCGCCGAAGAACGGGATCAGCCACTGGTCGATGCGGTTCTGCCCGTAGTAGCTCTGCCAGCTCACGATCCCGGCGCCCGCGATCGACGCCGCGTAGCGATCGGTCTGCGTCACAGCCCACATCGCCATGTATCCACCGTAGCTCCAGCCGCAGATCCCCAGGCGCTTCGGGTCGATGGGCGCCGCCTGGAGCGCCGCGTCGACTCCGCGCTGGATGTCGCGAAAGTCCCCGTAGCCGAAGTCCTTGACGTTCGCGGCCGTGAACGCCTCTCCCTGTCCGTAGCTGCCGCGTGGGTTCGGAAGAAATACGAAGTAGCCCTGGCTCGGGAGGATCGCCGTCCAGCGCGACGGCCAACCCGCCATCGACGCGCTGGACGGGCCGCCGTGGACGACCACGATCATCGGGTACTTTTTCGACGCGTCGAAATCGGCCGGGTAGACGAGCCAGCCCTGGACGCGGAAGCCGTCGCTGTCCCAGGAGACGCTGCGCGCCTCTCCCCAGGTTGAGGCGGTCCCGGCGTTGACGCGCGTGACGGGGTCCCAGCTCCCGACGCCGCCGGCGACGACCTCCGGCGGCTGCCGGAAGGAGGAGCGCACCGCGGCGGACGCCGGGCTGCCGGCGGCCATCGTGAAGCTCTTGATCACGGCGGCCGCGCGCCAGGCTGTCGTGATCTTTCCCGACGCGTCCAGCGTCGCGACGCCTTCGTCGCCCTCGACGTACTCCGTGAACACGATCTCTCCGGAGGGGCGCCAGAAGAGGGAAGAGGCGGATGCCTTCATGCCGGGAGTCCGGTTCTGCGCCGGCCCTCCCGCGGCGGGCACGGTCCAGATGTCGCCACCGGTCGATCCTTCGTCGCTCATCAGTCCGTGGATGACGGCGATCCGGGATCCGTCCGGAGACCAGCGCGGACAGGCGATCTGGAGCGGCGGCTTCCAGAGCGAGCGTGCGCCGCTGCCATCGACCTTCACGCTGTAGAGCTGGGCGGTCCAGTAGTTGTCGGTGCCGGATCCCTCGGCCGCCTCGGCGGCGAAAGCGGTTCCGTCGGGAGACCAGTCGTAGTCGTACACGTAGAGATTCGCGGGTGACACCTCGCGGATCCTGCCCGTCGCCACGTCGGCGACCGCGATCCTTCTCTCCTCGATGGTCTCTTCGACGACCCCCGAGTGCGGCTTATAGGCGGTCAGAGCCCCCGGCTCCTGGGTGGATCCGGCGATGAAGAGAAAGGCGATTGACCGGCCGTCCGGCGACCACCGCGGGTCGTCGAGCTGCCCCTGCACCCTGGTCAACTGCCGCGCGGTGCCGCCCGCCGCCGGCGCGACCCAGACCTGCGCCTGGCCGTCTTTTGCCGCGTCCGACAGAAACGCGATCCGCTTCCCGTCGCTCGACCAGACCGGATGGCGCTCGTCGCGCGCGCGCCCATCCGCCACCCCGGTGACGCGCCGCGGCACCGACACCGGCGCCCCGACGTCCGCGACCTCCACCGTGCCGAGCTTCCAGGCGCCCTTCCGATCCTTGATCTTCCGAACCCACGCCACCCGCTTCCCGTCCGGCGAGATCGCGACCTGTCCGAACTCCTGCACGTCCTGAAGCCGCGCGAGCAGGTTCTCGAGGGCCGGCTTCTTCACCGCGGCAAGCGAGGAGGCGGCGCACAGCGCTGCCACGAGGACGACAGAGAGTTTCTTCATGAACGGAGGATAGCCGACGGAGGAAGTCGAGGGTTGAAAGTTAAGAGTTGAGAGTCGTTACGGGGCGTCGTCATTTTCGGATCCCGTATTTCGATTCCCAATCTCCTTGACCTCGGAGTACCGCGGCCGTCTCGCTGTCGATGGCCGCTCGGTTCCCGGCTTCGGTTCGCCTCCCGCCTCCCGCTTACCGCCTACCGTCTCATGTCAGATCCACCCACACGCTCTTCACCTCGGTGTACGCCTCGAGCGCGTAGTGCCCTCGCTCGCGTCCGAACCCGGACTGCTTGTAGCCGCCGAAGGGAAGACCCGGGTCGTAGAAGTTGTAGGTGTTGATCCAGACGGTGCCCGCCTTCAGGGCCTTGGCGGTGCGCAAAGCCTTCTTGATGTCCCGCGACCAGACGGCGGCGGCGAGGCCGTAGATCGTGCTGTTGCCGACGGAGACGGCGTCCGCCTCGTCCTTGAACGTCAGCGTCGAGAGGACGGGGCCGAAGATCTCCTCGCGGGCGATCGTCATGTCCGGCGTGACGCCGTCGAAGACCGTCGCTTCGAAGAAGGCGCCCTTGCCGCCGACGGCCGCGCGGTTTCCGCCGGCGACGAGTTTCGCCCCTTCCGATTTTCCCGACTCGACGTACCGGGCGACGTTGTCGCGCTGCTTCTCCGAGACGAGGGAGCCGAGGCGCGTCTTGGGATCGAGGGGATCGGCGGGGCTCATCTTGCGGGCGCGCTCGACGACCTTCTCCATGAGGGCGTCGTGAACAGACTCCTCGACGAGCAGGCGCGATCCCGCCGAACAGAGCTCACCCTTCCCGTAGAAGATCGCGTTGATCGCCCCCCGCGCGGCCGCCTCGAGGTCCGCGTCGGCGAAGACCACATTCGGCGACTTTCCTCCGAGCTCCATCGAGACGCGCTTGAGAGTTCCGGCCGCCGCGCGCAGGATCGACTTGCCCGTCTCGGTCTCTCCGGTGAAGGAAATCTTGTCGATGCCCGGGTGCTCGGCCATCGCGGCGCCCACGGTGGCGCCGGGTCCAGGGACGACGTTGAAGGCGCCGGGCGGCAGACCGGCCTCGGCCAGAAGCTCCGCGAAGAGGAGGGCCGTGAGCGGCGTGACCGAAGCGGGCTTCAGGACCACCGTGTTGCCGAGCGCGAGCGCCGGGGCGATCTTCCACATCGCCTGCAGCAGGGGGAAGTTCCACGGGGTGATCGCGCCGACGACGCCGATCGGCTCCCGCAGAGTCATCAGGAGCGCGTCGTTGCGCGAGGGAAACGTGTCGCCGTAGAGCTTGTCGGCGCTCTCTCCGAAATACGAGAGGCACTCGGCCGCCGCGGGCACGTCGATCTTGGCCGACTCGAAGATGGGCTTACCGTTGTCGAGGGTCTCGACGCGGCCGAAAGCGTCCGCGCGGGACGCGAGAAGGTCCGCGGCTCGCAGGAGAATCCGCCCGCGCTGCCGCGGCTTCATCGCGGCCCAGGGACCGCTCTCGAAGGCTTTGCGTGCGGCGGCGACGGCCCGATCGAGGTCTTCGCGACCCGCCTCGGCCACGTGAGCCAGGGACTCCCCGGTGGCGGGGTTGGTCGTCTCGAACGTCTTGCCGGAAGCGGCGGAAGAAAAGGCCCCGTCGATGAAAAGCCCTGTCTTGAGGTTCGACTCGGTCGCAACGGACATGCGGTCTCCGAAACCTTCAGCCGTCAGCTCCCAGTCCGAAACTGAAAACTGAGAACTGAAAACTGAGAACTATTTCGCCTTGAACTTCGGAACGCGCTTTTCCTGGTTGGCGGCGATCCCTTCCTTCGCGTCCTCGCTCTGGAACAGGAGCTGCTGGAGCTCCCGCTCGATCGACAGCGCGGACTCGAGCGGCAGGTCCCATCCGCTCTGGACGGAGCGCTTGATCCGGCCGACGGCCTTCGCGGCCTTGTTGGGCGGCACGAACTGGCGGGCGTAGTCCATGATCTGCTGCCACCACTCCTCGGCTCCCGCGTCGATCACCTGGTTGATGACGCCGAGATCGAGCGCCTCCTCGAAGGAGAAGGTGTTCCCCGTCACCATCAATTCGATCGCCTTGGACTTGCCGACCATCTTGGCGAGCCGGGCCGTTCCGCCGGTGCCGGGAAGGACGCCGAGCGTCACTTCCGGAAGGCCGATCTTCCCGGCGTCCTTGCGCGCGATCCGCAGGTCCGCCGCCATCGCGATCTCGAGCCCGCCGCCGACCGTGTGGCCGTTCAGCGCCGCGATGACGAGCTTGGGCGCGTGCTCGAGCCGGAGAAGCGTCTCGTTGGCGTGGAGACAGAAGAAATACTTGAAGCCCGGGGTGACGGCATTCAGCATCCCGATGTTCGCGCCGGCCGAGAAGAACCGGTCTCCCTTGCCTCGCAGGACGATCACGTGGACGTCGTCGTCGAATCGGGCCTTCAAGAACGCCTCGTCGAGCTGCCGCATCATCGCGTACGTGTAGGTGTTGGCGGGCGGATCGTCCATTTCGATGACGGCGATTCCGTCCTCGGCGCGGTAATTCACGACGGAGTGGTCGAGCTCCGCGCTCGTCCAGTCCCGGGTCTTTGCAGGGGTGCTCATGGTTACTCCTATCTCGAACGGGGGAGGATATCAAACGCCGGGAGGGGGCCGGGAATCGGGATCGGAAAACGGGAAACGGGAAACGAAACCAACAAAACGGGAGACGCCGCGCCCCGGCGCTACAGCCCCAGTATCGACCTCGCGATGACGAAATAGATGAATAGCCCCGTCGCGTCGACCAGGGTCGCGATCAATGGCGCCGACATGATCGTCGGGTCGATCTTGAACAGCGTCGCCAGCATCGGGATCGTGGCTCCGACCGTGTTGGCCCACGTGATGATGACGAGGATGCTGACCCCGACCGTGATGGCGAGGGGCAGGTTGCTCGAGTTCCACAACATCGCGCGTCCGAAGCCGACGATTCCGAGCAGAACGCCGAGAGCGAAGCCGCTCGCGGCCTCCCGCGCGACCACGCGCCAGAAGTCGCGCAGCCGGATCTCGCCCACCGCGAGCCCCCGCACGATCGTCGTCACGGTCTGGGAGCCGGAGTTGCCGCCCGTCCCGATCAGGAGGGGGATGAAGAACGCGAGCGCCACGACCTTGGCGAGCTCCCCCTCGAAATGGCGCAGCACGGTGCCCGTCAGCGTCTCGGTGACGAAGAGAAGGAGCAGCCAGTTGAACCGCGCCCTCACGTTGCGCCAGGGCTTGCTCGCGAAATAACTGTCGGTGGCCTCGTGCGTCACCGGCGCGCCGGCTAAGTGCAGCATGTCCTCGGTCTGCTCCTCGATCAGGACGTCGATGACGTCGTCGACCGTGACGATCCCGAGAGGCCGGTTCTGCTCGTCCACGACCGGAATCGCGTGCACGTCGTAACGCGACACGAGGCGGGCGACCTCCTCCTGCGGGGTCTCGGGATGCACGGTCTTCAGGGATTTCTCCATCAGCTCGGCGATCCGGCGCGTCGGGGGAGCGGGCAGGAGCCGCCGCAGAGAGACGAACCCGATCAGGTGGTCGTGCTCGTCCACCACGTAGAGGCTCTGGACGGTCTCCACCTCCGGGTCGATGCGCTTCAAATGCTCGAGAGTCTCGGCGGCGGTCCACTCGGCCCGGATCCGCGGAAATTTTTCCGACATCAGACGGCCGGCGGTCCGGGGCGCGTACCGGAGGAGCCGCTCCGCCTCCGCGGCGTCGCGCGGAGACATGCGCGCGAGAAGAGCCTCGCGCTGGCGTTGCGTCAGGTGCTCGAGGAGGAAGGTGACTTCGTCGGCGGGAAGGCGATCGAGCTCGGGCCCGAGCTTCTCCGGCGACGCCTCGTGGAGGATCAGCCGGAGCGTTTCTCCGTGGAGCTCCGAGAGGACCGCCGCGCCCTGTTCCGGGGGCAGCATCTCGAAGACGAGGACGCGATCCTCCCGGGGAAGGTCCTCGAG
>JALYUA010000065.1 GCA_030854005.1 Acidobacteriota bacterium | reverse complement strand
GTCGCCATCATGGGGACGGCGCACAAGTACGTCTCGAGCGTGGCGGGGACGGCGGGCGGAACGTACGGTGCGACGCCATCCTCCGAGTCGATGGGGGCGCGGGCTTCGGCCGGCGACACCGTGAACGTCCTCAGGCTCTTCGGTCTGCATTCGGGCGATGCGAGCTTCTCGACCGCGCTCGACATCGTCAACACGGCCACAGTCCCTCTGCCGGTGGACGTCAAGGTCATCCAGTCCCCGAGCACCGCGGTTTTGGCGACGAGCTCGTTCACGATCGCGCCGAAGTCCCTCCTGCGAGTCGGGAATCCCTTTCTCGGGATCGCTTTAGACGACACTCTGCAGGTGACGGTCGCGGTGCGGGAGGGCACCTCGATTCCCTCCGGCGGGATCCTCGCGGCGGCGACGGTCACCGATCTCCGATCGAACGACGCCAACGTCGTGCTCGGACAGAGGCAGAGCGCCGGCTTTCTCGGCTCGGGGCCATGCACGCCGGACGCAAACAGCCTCTGCCTGAACGGGGGCCGTTTCAAGGTCACCGCGACCTGGCAGAGCGCGACGGGATCGGGCACCGGCACCGCGATTCCCGGCAGCAGCGACACCGGCCAGTTCTGGTTCTTCAGCTCACAGAACGTCGAGATGGTGGTGAAGGTCTTGAACGGCTGCGGCTTCAACCAGAGGTACTGGGTGTTCGCGGGCGGCCTGACGAACGTGGCCGTGACCATGACCGTGACCGACATGCTGAACGGGACCGTCAAGGTGTACACGAACCCGCTGAACGCGGCATTTCAGCCGATCCAGGACACCGCGGCGTTTTCGACGTGCCCGTAAAGAGCTGTCAGCTGTCAGGTCTCCGTTGTCAGCTCTCAGTCGTCAGTTGTCAGTTTTCGGTTTGCCCGTTCGCCGCTTAACGCTTAACGCTCAACGCTGAACCGTTCTTGAGCTCCGGTACAGGGTCATAACCGCCTCGGGCAAACGGATGGCATCGCAGGATGCGGGCGGCCGTCAGCGCTCCGCCGCGGGTCCACCCGAACCGCGCGATCGCTTCGCGCCCGTATTCGGAGCACGTCGGGGTGAACCGGCACCGCACGAGCCTCGTCTTGGCGAAAACGGGGGAGACGGTGGCGCGATAACCGTCGATCACCGCCAGCGCGGCGCGCGTTCCGTTCTGGTCGCTGGTCGGCCGGAGCGCGTCGCCAGCGGCCAGCCCGACGAAAGCCGCCAGCGCCAGCGGGGCGAGCGAGGCGCGGGGCCGCCGCGAGGGGCGGGCGTCAGCCCCGGTCCGCATAACGGGAGAGCCCCGGGAAGATCAGCCGCTCGCCGGACAGGGCTTTCACGATCGCCAGGATCACGACGACCACGTAGACGACGCCGACGAAGAACATGCCGATCCCGTACAGGCACGACAGCGAGGGCAGCAGGAGCCCGACCAGCGTCGCGAGAATTCCGATCACGACCACCCCGCCGAAGAGCAGCAGCCCGTTTCGCGCATGCCACCGCACCTCCCGTGTCGAACCCCCGAGAAACAGGGGAATCACGCCGAGAAGCGGCAGGTAACAGAGGATCAGCGACGAGGAGGGGCGCCGGTGGACTTCGGGCATGGAGGAACGCTATCAGCTGTCAGTTTGAGTGATCAGTCCGGAAAGACCGACTGAGAACTGAGAAGTGAGAACTGAAAATTAGTTGGTCTTGAGCCGGATCGACCCGTTCACGGTCTCGCAGCGGAGCGTCTCGCCGCCGCCGTTGTACGAGCCGCGCGCTTCCTTGGGGCCGTGCTTGCCTTCGACGGCGAGCTCGATGTCCCCTTCGATGCGGCCGTTGACCGTCTCGAGGTCGTACCGGATGGAGGACGCGCGGTCGAAGGCGACTTCGACGGAGCCGTTCACCGTCTCGAGCTGGGTCTTGCGGAGCGCTCCTTTGAACGCGATCCGGAGCGAGCCGTTGACCGTGGTCGCCTTGACCGGCCCGCGGACGTCTTTCAACTCGATCGAACCGTTCACGGCATCGGCAGACACGGCCGCCCCGAAACCGCTCGCGGCCACGTGGCCGTTGCAGGTCTGCAGACGCGCCTCGGCACCGGCCGGCAGGTAGACCTCGTAATCGACGCGAGCGTTCGAGCCCCCGAAGTCCAGAATCCCGAACAGCTTGTGGCGGTTGGGGTTCAGGGTCTCGACGTGCATTTCGTCGCCGATCTTGCGGACGCGGATTTCGGTCAGGCGAAGGGTCTCGTCCGCGCGGCTGCCGCTCGCCGTCTTGACCGCGCGGATCTTGAAGGACGGCTTGTCCCAGGCAAACGCCTCGACCTTGCCGTTGACGTTCTCGATCGAGATCCGCGTAACCCCTTCCATAGAAAAGGTCTTGTCGAAAATTTCTTCCTGTCCCGCAGACAGAACCGCCGTCGCGGCGAACAGAAGAAACAGGGCCGTCAGAGTTTTCCGCATCAATGTCACCGACTCCTTAAACGGAGGGCGGGAGGAAAGGTTCTCCGGCCGGGTCGACCGGCATCCGGAGCAGAAGAATATCCCCTCCCGGGTCCGGCCCGCTGCTCCGTCTAGTCGGTCCGCTGAATCCTGACCCCCGTCCGACGGTCTCCGGGGCGGACGGCGTCGCCCTGGCGCAGGACCGGCCAGGCTTCGACCAGGTTCCACCCCGGGACGAGCAGGGGAAGGTTGCGCCGAATCGAAGCCGCCCGGCCGGGCCTGGCGCCGTCCGGCCCGACCGCCTCGAGCCCGAGCCAGCGGCGGGCACGGCCTCCCCGGGCGTCGCGGAGAAGAAAAGAGGCGGCGGCGGCGAGCCCGGAGGCCGCCCAGACGGCCGGAATCGCGTGACGTCCTCCGGGAGCGGCCATCCAGAGGAATGCCGTGATCAGGAGGGCGGCCACGTCCGCGCAGCCGGCGCAAACCAGGAGATCCAGAAAGAAGGCCAGAATGCGGTCGCGTCTCAATGGAGCCAATGTAGCCGAAGGAAGCTGGGAGTTGAGTTGAGAGTCGAGAGTGGAGAACGAAGAGTGGAGAGGACGGGCCCTGCGACCCCGCAAGGACTCTGAACTCTCGACTCTGAGCTCTTAACTCCCTGGAGCGCCGAAATGGTCCTGCAAGAAAAAAGACTCACCGGGCTCGCCGATTGCCATCTGCACTTCGAGGGGTCGCTTCCGCCGGACGTCGTGGAAGCGCTGGGTCGCCGGGCGGGAGATCCGCTGGGGGAGCCGGGGGCGCTCGCCGCGCGCCGCGCATCGGTGACAGATTCGTCCGGCTTCCTCGCGCTCTTTGCGGACGTCTGCCGTCTCTTCCGGTCGCCGGAGGACTACGCCGGCGCCGCGGCGCGGCTGTCGCGCGCGCTCGCCGCGGACGGCGTCGCGTATGCCGAGATCTATGTTTCGCCCGAGATCTGCCAGCGGATCGGCGTCGATCCCGAAGCGGCCGTGGAAGCCGTGGACGCCGGCTTTGCGTCGGCGGCGCCGGACGGATGCGATTGCCGGATCCTCCTCGACACCGTGCGGCACTGGGGACCGGAGGCCGCGGGACGGGTCCTCGACCTGCATGAGCGCCGGCCGCGGAATCGCGTCGTCGGATTCGGGATGGGCGGAGAGGAAAGCGCGTTTCCCGCCGCCGCCTTCGCCGGGTCTTACGCCCGCGCCCGGTCGGTGGGATTGAAGACGTCAGTGCACGCCGGCGAATGGCTGGGCCCGGAGTCGCTTCGCGATGCGCTCGATGCCCTCCGGCCGGATCGCATCGACCACGGCATCGCCGCCGCGGAGGATCCGCACCTGCTGGAGCGGCTCGCGGAGGAAGCCGTGCCGCTCTTCGTCGCGCCGACCGGCAACGTCGCGACGGGCGCGGTCACGTCGTTTGCGGCGCACCCGCTCCCGCGACTGATCGAGGCGGGCGTTGCCGTTGCGCTGTCCGCGGATGACCCGCTGCTCTTCTCGACGTCGACGGCCGGAGAGTACGCGGCGGCGGCGGACATGGGCCTCGGCGAAGACGCGCTGCTGGCGATGGCGAGGAGAAGCTGGCGCGGAGCCTTCGGGCTGTCGCCCGCGGAGCGCGACCGGGGAGCGGAGGGGGTGAGGTGGAGTCGAGTTCAGAGTTGAGAGTTGAGCGTGCGAGTCGCGCTTCTCAACGCGAAACACGGAACCCTTCTTCCATTTCCCCTCAGCGGGCGGCGAGGACGCTCTCATAGAGGGCGCGGTAACGGGCGACGATCGCCTCGGTCGGATATTTCGTGATCGCTCGCTCCCGCGCGGATTCGGAAAATCGGCGCCAGAGAGCCGGGTCCGTGACGAGGCGGAGCGTGGCGTCCGCCATGCCGTCGACGTCGCCGACCGGCCGGAGGAACCCGTTCACGCCGTCCTGCACGACCTCGGGCAGGCCGCCGGCAAGGGTCCCGATGACGGGCACGCCGCACGCCATGGCTTCGAGCGCGGAGAGCCCGAACGACTCCGCGTCCGACGGGAGGAGAAAGACCTTTCCGATCGGAAGGACCGTTTCGATCGCGGCGACGTTGCCCAGAAACAGCGTGTCCTGCTCGAAGCCGCCGGCGGAGACGAGCCGCTCGGCGAGCGAGCGCTCCGGCCCGTCGCCGACTAAGACCAGCCGGGACGGAACGCGGCGGCGGACCCGCTCGAAGATTCCGACGACGTCGGCGATGCGCTTGACCGGCCGGAAATTAGAGACGTGCAGCACGACGCATTCCGTTTCGCGGGCGAGGGTGCGGGCGAAGGGAGAGGCCCCGTCGGGACGGTAGACAGAAGCGTCAACGAAGTTCGGAATGACCTCGACGTCGCGCCGCACAGAGAGCTCCCGGGCCGTCATCTCGCGGAGGTAGTCCGAGACGGCGGTCACGCCGTCGCTCTTCTCGATTCCGAAGCGCGTGATCGGGAGATAGGAGCGGTCCTGGCCGACGATCGTGATGTCGGTCCCGTGCAGCGTGGTGACCACCTTCAACCGGACCCCGTCCCCGGCGATCATGTCGCGCGCGAGGATGGCGGAGATCGCGTGAGGCAGCGCGTAATGCACGTGGAGGAGGTCGAGGCCCGCGTGCGTCGCGACTTCCGCCATCTTCGTGGCGAGCGCGAGTGTGTAGGGAGGAGACACGAAGAGGGGATAGGTCGGGGCCACGACCTCGTGAAAGAAGACCCGCGGCCGAGGGAGCGCGAGCCGGGTCGGCAGGGCATAGGAGATGAAGTGGACCTCGTCCCCGCGGTCCGCCAGAGCGATCCCGAGCTCCGTCGCGACGACACCGCTGCCGCCGTAGGTCGGGTAGCAGGTGATGCCGATCTTCACGGGGTGTTGGGGTGAGCGTTGAGCGTCGAGCGTTGAGCGTCCAGAAGTGAGAGCCCTGATTCAGAAGCGGCTTCGCGCATGTTTTCTTCCGTTCTTACGCTTGACGCTTAACGCTGAACGCTCAACTGTCTTCTAGAATCCCGGCTCGAAGCCTTCGAACGCGGCGATCGGATCTTCGACTTTCGGAGGCCGCTTCGAGACGAAGCCTTCGCCGAACTCGACGCCGATCAGAAATCCGAAATGGCGGGCGCGCGCCTCGATGGCCTCGAGAAACCCCTTCGCGGAGAGCAGCGTCGTCGGCTCGGTCGAGCGTGGATCGTGGAACTGGCTCGCGAAAGCCCGCACGGCCGCCCGCCGCGTCTCCATCGCGTCCGTCACGTCGACGACGAAATTCGGGGCATGGACGTACGCGGTCGAAAAGTAGATCGTCTGCTGCGGGCGGTGGGCAGGGTAGGACGTCTCGATGCTTCGCAGGCCCGCGTAGAACGCGGCGTCCGTCGTCAGCTCGCCCGCCCGGCGGTGGTCCGGGTGGCGGTCGTCGGGGAAGGAAGTCACGATCAGCCGCGGCTTCTCCCGGCGGATCACGTCGATGAGCGCGAGCTCGTTCTCCCGCGTCTGGCGCAGACCGCCGTCTCCGAAGTCGAGCGTCTCGCGGAACTCCGCGCCCAGGATCTCGGCGGCCTGGCGCGCTTCGCGCTCGCGGGTCTCGGCGGTGCCGCGCGTTCCCATTTCGCCGCGGGTCAGGTCCACGATTCCGAACCGGCCGCCTTTCGCCTTCCAGCGCACGAGGGTTCCCGCGCAGCCGAGCTCGATGTCGTCCGGGTGGGCGGCGATGGCGAGGATGTCAACGGCCATCGGATCCTGGGCCCTCTCCGTCGTCAGCGGCCAGCTCGGCGACGGACGCGCCCTCGAGCGAGCCCCGGGCCGCCTCGCGAATCCGATCGAGAGCGGCGGGGCCGTACGCGAGGAGCGGCACGAGGGGCGGGTAGAGCCGCTCGGCGGGCGCGCCTTGCGGCAGAAGCATCGTGTCGAGCCGCTTGCGCCGGCCGTTGACGATCTCGTCCTTCTTTTCCGCCGCCTTCTTCATGCGCTCCTTCAACTGCTCCAGCTGGTACGCGACTTTGCGCTTCGTGTTTTCGAGGGCCCCGACCAGCGTGGGATCGAGGGCGCGGATGTCGGGCTCCAGCTCCGAGAGCGCCTTTTCCGCCTCGGCCGCGGCGCTGTCGAGCCGGGGAGCTCCCGGCACGTCCACAGGGACGCTTTCCGCGGCCGGCGCGAGCAGGGCGTCCTGCGCGATTCCCAGGGCCTCCATGACGCGGCGCTCCGGGGGACCGACCGGGATCACGAACGAGCGCGGCAGGAGCACCGGCGGCCTCAGATCGAAGACCTTGAACAGCGGCAGGGACTGCGCGTGATACGCGATTTCCGCCGGCCCCAGGACCGCGGCCGCCGTCGGCATCAACCAGGACTTCAGGACGGGACGGGTCAGGACATCCGGGGAGGGCCAATCCTCGCCGCTGGCAACGCGGGCGGCGGCCTCGGGGACGGACTCGACCCGGCGGCGCTCGGCGCTCGCGATCGTGAAAAACGGAAAGATCTCCGGCCGGAACGGGACCGGCACGGGCAGGCCGGCCGCTTCGAGCCGGGCGCTGGCCTGTCGCAGCGCTTCGCGCAGGGCGCCGTCGCGGCGGACGGCCTCCTGAAAGAAGGCGGCGGTCGGCTCCCGCAGCGCGTCCTGATAGGGGTCGAGAACGAGAAGGCCTTCGGGAGTGAGATCGAGCAGGGCCTCGATGAACGCCTCTCCATAGGTCGTTCCCGGCGAATACCTCCGGCGAAGGGTGGCCAGGATCTGTTCCGATTCCGGAGAGCGCGCGTCGGCCGCGAAGCCGTCGAGGAGCTCCGTCACCCGGTCGGGGATCCGCCGCCGGCCGACCGGCTCGCGGTTGGCGCGGTCGGCCCCCTCGAGGACGAGCACCTCGGGTCCCTCGCGCCCGGGTCTCGCCGTGCGCGCGACTTCTTCGAGATCGTGATCGTCGGTCAGCGCCCAGAAGACGGCGACCGCGGGGACGCCTCGCTCGGACATCTCGCGCGCGACGCGGATCGCGTCGAACGCTTTCGTGACGGTGAAGAGCGGACCCGTGAAGAGGCCGACCTGGTGGCCGGCGATGACGGCGACCGCGCGGCCCGCCGCGAGATCCCCGGCGCGGCGCGCGGCGGCGTCGCCTCGAAAGCGAAACGCGCTCGCCGGCACGCGGGATGGGGTTCCGAGGAGCTCTCGGCCCCGGGCGGCGGCCGCGTCGATCGTCGGAGGATCCGGGAAAAACTCCGGGAGGCCCGCGAGAAAGGGCCGGAACAGCGGCGAGAGGCCGGGATACCGCTCGAAGGGGACGATCGAGTCGCTCATTTCTTGCGCGCCAGCACGATCAGCCGCGGGCAGTCCGGACCGACCGGATTCCCGTCGAAATCGCCCCAGGTCGCTTCGATCTTCAGCCCCGCTCTCTCGAACATTCCCGTCAGCTCCTCCGCCGAATAGGCGCGCACGCTCTCCCGGAACGTCTCCGTCGAAGAGTCCCGGCGCACCTCGATCTCCTTCTCGATCCGCCGGGTCTCCTCATTCCACCAGCGTCGGATCCGGTATTCCCTGCCTCCGGTCGCCCGGCTCTCTTCCGCCACCAGCCGCGAGAGCACGAAATTCAGGCCGAAGGTATCGCACAGCACGCGGCCGCCCGGCTCGAGAGCCCGTTCGATCTCCGCGACGACCGCGAAATTGTCCACCTCAGACCGGAAGTACCCGAAGCTCGTGAAGAAGTTGACGATCGACCGGAAGCTGCCGTCGGGAAAGGGGAGCGCGCGCATGTCGCCGCGCACCAGCCGCAGAGCCTGGTTGCGGGCATGCGCCAGCTCGAGAAGAGGCGCGGAATAGTCGAGGCCGACCGGTGTCAGGCCCCGCTCGGCAAAGCGCAGCGAATGACGGCCCGTGCCGCAGCAGAGGTCGAGAAGCGGCGTCGGGTCGGGGCCGAGGCGGGCGAGCGCAAACGCGACCTCGCGCCGGGCGGATGACAGGTCGCGATGGGGGTACAGCTCGAGGTACTCCTCCCCGAACCAGGATTCCCACCACGCCATTCGGGGATTATCCGTCGCTGCGCTCGCTACGGGACGTGCCGTTCGCGTGGCTAACGGCACCGGCGAGCGGCTCGCCTGAGGGCTCGACCGCTCGCCTCGTCCCTCCGCTCGCTTCGCTCCCGCAGCGTGAGCCTCCTCCCTCCCTTCGGTCGGGAGA
>JALYUA010000063.1 GCA_030854005.1 Acidobacteriota bacterium | reverse complement strand
AGGTCGTCGGACAGATCGGGCGGGCGAAACAAAAGGGTCAGCCGGAAGGCGGCCGCGCAGAGAAGCAGGAAAGACGGGCGGGATGCGGATAAACTCCGGGCCGCCACGAAGGCGAGGACGGAACCCGCCACGAACAGAGACAGGTACGGCAGAAGATGAACCCTTGCGTCGGGCACGAACAAAAACCCCAGGAACACGGCCTCGCCGGCGCAAAACAGCGCCCAGCGGGCTGAGATCCGCGCGCGGAACGGCTCGAGATGACCTCCCACACCGCCGAGATCGCGACGCTGGTCGTTTATTACGTTGTCCTCGGCGTGCTCGCCGCCTACGGCGCGCACCGGATTCTCATGGTCCGCCTCTATTACCGGCACCGGCGCGACGCCCCTCAACCGATGGGAGAGCTGGCGACCCTTCCGCGCGTCACTGTTCAGCTTCCGATCTACAACGAAGTCTACGTCGTCGAGCGTCTGATCGACGCGGCGGCCGAAATCGACTATCCGCGTGACCTGCTCGACATCCAGGTCCTGGACGACTCCACGGATGAGACCACCGAGCTCGCCGCGGCGGCCGTGGCGCGGCACCGGGCGCGCGGCGTCGACATCGTCCATGTGCGCCGCGGGTCGCGGGAGGGATACAAAGCGGGCGCGCTCCAGGCAGGCCTCGCGACGGCGAAGGGCGAGTACCTGGCGATCTTCGACGCCGATTTCGTTCCCACGAGCGAAGTCCTCCGCGCGTCCTTGCCGTTTTTCTCCGACCCGGCCGTCGGCATGGTCCAGGCGCGCTGGGACCACCTGAACCGCGAGTACTCGCTTCTGACGCGCATCCAGTCGATTTTCCTGGATGGCCATTTCGTCATCGAGCACACGGCGCGGCACCGTTCGGGGCGCTTCTTCAACTTCAACGGCACCGCCGGGCTCTGGCGGCGGCAGTGCATCGAGCTGGCCGGCGGCTGGCAGTCGGACACGCTGACCGAAGACCTCGACATCTCCTACCGGGCGCAGCTCGCCGGATGGAAGTTCGTCTATCTGAAGGACCTGGTCGTCCCGGCGGAAGTCCCCGTCGACATGAACGGCTTCAAATCGCAGCAACACCGCTGGACGAAGGGGTCGATCCAGACGGGAAAAAAGCTCCTGCCTGCGATCTTTCGCAGCGCCCACCCCTGGTGGGTGAAGGTCGAGGCGTTCTTCCACCTGACGAACAACCTCTCGTACCTTTTCGTCGTGATCCTCGCCCTGCTGATCGTTCCGGCGATCCTGATTCGCGAACGGATCGGATGGCGGCGGCTGGCGATCATCGATTTCCCTCTTTTCTTCGGGGCGACCTTTTCCTTCATCGCGTTCTACATCTCCTCTCAGAAGGCGATCGGCCGGGACTGGCGTCCGACGGTCAAGTGCATGCCGTTTCTCATGTCGCTCGGGATCGGGCTCTCGCTGAACAACCTCCACGCGGTCCTCGAGGGGCTGTTCGACCGCAAGAGCGAGTTCACGCGCACCCCGAAGTACTCGATCGAGGGAGGTTCGGGCGAGTGGCGCAGCAAAAAATACCGGGCCCGGGGAAACGCGTCTCTGCTGGGAGAGATCCTGCTCGCGGGATATTTCCTGGCCGCGACGATCTTCGCGGTCGTTCAGAACTACTGGGTCGGGGTCCCGTTCCTGCTCGTGTTCTTCAACGGCTTCGCCTACACGGCCGCTCTCTCGCTCATGTCCGGCAACGGCCGGCGCGGGATCTCGCTCGGCTCCTCGCCCGGGCCGGCCCAGCCGGTCGCCGGAGCGTGAGCGCGTCTCTCTCCCGCGCCCGCCGCGCATGACTCGGACGCGGGCGCGCGACTCCCGCCCCCTCCGGAGCGTACTTCTCCCCTGAGATGGTGATCGATCCGGTCTGCGGGATGCGCGTCGATCCGGCGCGGGCGGCCGCAAAACGCCGGCACGGCGGGCGCGAATTCTTTTTCTGCGCGCCCGGGTGCGCGTCGCGGTTCGACCGGGATCCCCGCGGATTTGCGAGCGGCGGGCGCGCCCGGGAGCCGATGAAAGGCTCGTCCCCCTCTCCATTTCTGCGTCCCGGAAAGAACCTGCCGCTGTTCGGTGCGGGAGCGGGGAGCAAAGCCGCGGCCGCGGCGCCCCTCTCGCCGCCCCTGGCCGCCCCGAGGATGCCCCGGCGGGAGATCGGCGAAACCGTTTCGCTCGCGGTGGAAGGGATGCACTGCGCGTCGTGCGTCGCCACGATCGAACAGGCGCTCGCCGCAGTCCCGGGGGTTCGCGAGGCGTCCGTGAACCTCGGCACCGCCCGCGCGAGCGTCCGCGGCGACGACCTGCGGCCGGCGAAGTTGATCGAGGCGGTGCGGGCCAGCGGATACGAGGCCCGGCCGGCGTCGGAGGCTTCCGGCGCCGACGACGAACGGCGGGCCGCCGAAGGGGAGCGTTCGATCCTGCGGCGCACGGCCGCATCCGCCGCGCTGACTCTTCCGGTGCTCGCGCTCTCGATGTCCGGGACGAGGTTTCGGGGGCGCGACGTCCTGCTGCTGGCCCTGACGCTTCCGGTCTATTTCTGGGCGGGGTGGCCGTTTCTCTCGGGGATGGTCCGGACCCTGCGGCGCCGCACCGCCAACATGGACACTCTCGTCGGGCTCGGCACCACCGCGGCGCTGCTTCTGTCCGCCGCCGCGACCGCCTTCCCTTCGACGTTCGCCGCCGCCGGCGCCGCCGGGCACGTTTACTACGAGGCGGTCGGCGTCATCATCACGCTCGTTCTCCTGGGGCGATGGCTCGAGACGCGCGCGCGCGGCCGGACCTCCGCCGCGATCCGCAAGCTCTTGAACCTCGCGCCGAAGACCGCCCGGCTGATCCGCAAGGGCGCCGAGCTCGAAGTGCCTCTGTCCGAGGTCTCGGTCGGAGACCGGCTCGCCGTGAAGCCCGGCGACTCGGTGCCGGTCGATGGAATCGTCCGCTCCGGGTCCTCCGCCGTCGACGAGTCCATGGTCACGGGCGAGTCCCTGCCGGCGGAGAAGCGCCCCGGCGACCGGGTGGTGGGAGGCACGCTCAACCAGCAGGGCGCCATCGAGATCGAGGCGACGGCGGTGGGCGCCGACACGGCGCTCGCCCACATCGTGCGGCTGGTCCACGAGGCGCAGGCGTCCAAGCCGCCGATCCAGAAGCTCGCCGATCGGATCGCCGGGGTGTTCGTTCCCGTCGTACTCGGGATCGCCACGGTCGCGTGGGTGGCCTGGTACGTTTTCGGACCCGAGCCGCGCGCTCTGTTCGCCACGGTCGTCCTCGCATCGATCCTTCTCATCGCGTGCCCGTGCGCGCTCGGACTGGCGACCCCGACCGCCATCCTGGTGGGGACCGGGCGGGGGGCGAACGCGGGGATCCTCTTCCGCAACGCGCAGGCGCTCGAGCGCGCCCGGGCCATCACCGTCGTGCTTCTCGACAAGACCGGCACGGTCACGGATGGGCGGCCCCGGCTGACGGATCGCGTCCGGCTGTCGCGCACGTCCGACGCCGAAATGCTCGGGCTCGCGGCAGCGCTCGAGAAGAGCTCGGCGCATCCGCTGGCCGCCGCGCTGGTGGCCGCCGCCGAAGAGAAAGGCGTTCCTCTCCCGGCCGTCACGGCCTTCGAGTCGAAGACGGGCCGCGGCGTGGTGGGGACGGTAGCCGGCCGCCGGGTGCTGGTGGGCAACGCCCGACTGTTCGAAGAGGAAAAAGTCGATTTCTCGGAGGTGGCGGAGGACGCGGAGCGATTCTCGTCGGAGGGCAAGACGCCTCTGCTCGTCGCGGCCAATGGAAGCGTGCTCGGCCTCCTGATCGTCGCCGACCGCGAGAAACCGGGCTCCGCCGAAGCGATCCGCCGTCTGCGCGAGCTCGGTCTCCGAGTCGTTCTGCTGACCGGTGACAGGGAGTTGACCGCGCGCGCCATCGCCTCCCGGGTCGGCATCGACGAGGTCTTCTCCGAGGTCCTGCCGGCCGACAAGGCGTCGAAGGTGGTCGAGCTCCAGCGGCGCGGCGACGTCGTCGCGATGGTCGGGGACGGAGTCAACGACGCGCCCGCACTCGCCCAGGCGGACGTCGGCATCGCGATCGGCGCCGGAGCGGACGTCGCGATCGAGGCCTCGGACGTGACCCTCGTCGGCGGCGATCTCCGGTCGGTGCCGGACGCGATCGCCCTGTCCCGCGACACGCTGGCGACGATCCGGCAGAACCTCTTCTTCGCGTTCGTTTACAACGTGGTCGGGATCCCGGTGGCGGCCGGCCTCCTCTATCCGTTCACGGGATGGCTCCTCTCCCCGATGATCGCATCGGCCGCCATGGCGGCGTCCTCGGTTTCCGTCGTCGCCAACAGCCTGCGGCTCGCGCGGCGGCGCCCGTGATCGCGTTTGCCTGGACCGCCGACCGGATCGCGGCGATCGTCCTCGGCGCCGCGTTCCTCGCCTTCCTGTACGTTTTCTTCTTTCGGGCCCGACGGCGTGAGGGGCTGGCGATCCCCGCGTCACAGCCGGGGGCAGGCGCCCCGGCGGAGCAGGAAGCGACGATCACGGTGTCCGGCGGTTACGATCCCGAGGTCGTGGTCGCGAAAAAGGGAGTGCCCCTGACGCTCATCTTCGACCGGCGGGAGTCGAGCCCGTGCAGCGACGAAGTCGTCCTGCCCGAATTTTCGATCCGGCAGGCTCTCGCCCCTCACGCGAAGACCCGCATCCGGGTGGTGCCGGAGCGCGCCGGAGAATTCCCCTTCGCCTGCGGGATGAACATGCTCCACGGCCTCCTGCGGGTCGAGGACTGACCGCAGCCCGGGGATGCCGACCCTTCGCGTCACGGAAATCTTCCGATCCCTCCAGGGGGAGTCTCTCCGCGCGGGGTTTCCGTGCGCGTTCGTGAGGCTCACCGGCTGCGCGCTGCGGTGCGTCTGGTGCGATTCGGCCTACGCGTTCTCGGGCGGCGAAGAAATGGACGTGGATGAGGCGGCCCGCCGCGTTCTGGATCTCGACACCGACCTCGTCGAGGTGACGGGCGGCGAACCGCTCGAACAGGAGGGCGTCTACGCGCTGATGGACCGTTTGCTCGAGGCCGGCCGGACGGTCTTACTCGAGACGGGCGGTCACGTCCCGATCGACCGCGTGGATCCCCGCGTGATCAAGATCGTCGACGTGAAGGCTCCGGGAAGCGGAATGCAGAGCGCCAACCTTCCAGAAAACCTGGAGCGTCTGGGCGAACGGGATGAGCTCAAGTTCGTTCTCGCCGACCGCCGCGATTTCGACTGGGCGCTGGCGCTCGTCTCGGAAAAAGAGCTCGATCGCCGCCGCACCGTGACCTTCTCGCCCGTGTGGGAGAACATCGACCCCGCCGCGCTCGGCGAGTGGATCCGCGACAGCGGCCGCAACGTGCGCCTGGGACTCCAGCTCCACAAGGTGCTGTGGGGAGACGTGCCGGGGAAGTAAAGGTGTCAGCTCTCAGCTGTCAGCTGTCAGCGGGAGCGACTCGACTGAGAACTGAAAACTGATGACTGAGGACCGATGACTGAAAGCTGCATCGTTCTTCTCTCCGGCGGGCTCGACTCCGCCACCTGCCTCCTGATCGCGCGGTCCGAGGGCCTCGACGTGTTCGCGCTCTCCTTCGACTACGGCCAGCGCCATGCTGTCGAGCTCGACCGCGCGCGAGCGCTCGCGGCCCGTTACGGCGCCCGCGAGCACCGGATCGCGAAGCTCGACATTCCCGTTCCCGCCGCCTCGGCGCTGACCGATGCGTCGCGGCGCGTCCCGAAGGACAGTCTGGGGGCCGAGGCGATTCCCGCGACGTACGTGCCGGCGCGCAATACGCTCTTCCTCTCGCATGCGCTCGCCTGGGCCGAGGCGATCGAGGCGCGGCAGATCTTCATCGGCGCGAACGCCCTCGACTATTCCGGATACCCCGACTGCCGCCCGGAGTTCCTGGCGGCCTTCGAGACGATGGCGAACCTGGGGACGCGCGCCGGCGTCGACGGCGGCGGATTTCGGATCCGCGCCCCGCTCCTCGCGATGACGAAGGGAGAAATCGTGAGGCGCGGCGCGCAGCTCGGGCTCGACTTCGCCCTCACGGCCTCTTGCTACGACCCGGGCCCGGACGAGCGCCCCTGCGGAGGGTGCGACTCGTGCCTGCTCCGCGAGAAGGGCTTCCGAGAGGCCGCCCTCCCCGATCCGGTCCGGTCGCTCTGACCGTATCCCCTTGCAAGCGCAGAACTTCGCGACTCGACTGATCTAAGCTGTAGAGACTCAGGTTTTTAGTTGCCGAGAGTTGACATGAAGATGCTCATATTCTATATTTCAGGTCCGCAGGCTCGAGGCCCACGCCCGGCTCGGCCGCGCGGGGAAGAGAGACGCCATGCGATTCGACCAGCTCACGATCAAGGCCCAGGAAGCCATCTCGGAGGCCCAGAGGGACGCTCGCGCCCGCGGAAACGCGGAGCTGAGCGGGGAACATCTTCTTCTGGCCCTCCTCTCGCAGAACGAAGGCGTCGTCGTCCCGATCCTCCAGAAGCTCGGCGTCGATGCCGCTTCCCTGGCGCGGGATGCAGCCGCGACGGTGGACAGGCGGCCGAAGGTGACCGGCGCCTCCGCGGATGCCGCCCCCTCCCGTGAGCTGACCCGGGTCTTCGACCGCGCGTTCGAGATCGCCCGGGAGTTCGGCGACGAGTACGTCTCGACCGAGCACCTGCTCGTGGCGCTCTCCGAGTCGGACGCCGGCGACGCCGCGCGGATGCTCGGGAAGGCCGGCGCCCGGAAGGACGCCATTCTCCGGGCGCTCAAGGAAGTCCGCGGCTCCGCGCGCATCACGGACCCCAACCCCGAAGACAAATACCAGGCGCTGAAACGCTACACGCGCGACCTCACGGATCTCGCGCGGCGCGGGAAGATCGATCCCGTCATCGGGCGCGACGAGGAGATCCGCCGCGTGGTGCAGGTCCTTTCCCGCCGCACGAAGAACAATCCCGTCCTCATCGGGGAGCCGGGCGTCGGAAAGACCGCGATCGTCGAAGGGCTCGCCCGGCGGATCCACATGGGCGACGTCCCCGAGGGACTCAAGAACAAGCGCGTCGTCTCTCTCGATCTGGGGTCGATGATCGCCGGCGCCAAGTACCGCGGCGAGTTCGAGGACCGCCTGAAGGCGGTCTTGAAGGAGATCGAGGAAGCGCAGGGCACCATCATCCTCTTCATCGACGAGCTCCACACGCTCGTCGGGGCAGGCGCGGCCGAAGGCTCGATGGACGCGTCGAACATGCTGAAGCCGGCGCTCGCCCGCGGCGAGCTCCGCGCCATTGGCGCCACGACTTTGAACGAATACCAGAAGTACATCGAGAAAGACGCGGCGCTCGAGCGGCGCTTCCAGCCCGTGTACGTCCAGGAGCCCACGGTCGAGGACACGATCTCGATTTTGCGGGGGCTCCAGGAGCGCTACGAGGTCCATCACGGCGTCCGCATCACCGACGCGGCGCTCGTGGCGGCCGCCCGCCTCTCGCACCGCTACATCACCGACCGGTTTCTGCCCGACAAGGCCATCGACCTGATCGATGAGGCGGCGGCGCGGCTGCGGACCGAGATCGATTCGCTCCCGACGGAGATCGACCAGGTCGAGCGGCGCATCGTCTCTCTCGAGATCGAGAAGCGCGCGCTCTCGAAGGAAAAGACGAAAGAGGCGGAGCAGCGGCTCGAGGCCCTCGAGCGGGATCTGGCGGAACGGCGGGAGACCTCGACGCGGCTGCGTGCGCGCTGGTCCGCCGAGAAGGAGGCCATCCAGAAGATCCGGGAGACCAAGGAGTCGATCGAGCGGACGCGGCAGGAAGCGATCGAGGCCGAGCGCGAAGGCAACCTCCAGAAGGCGGCCGAGCTTTCATACGGCCGATTGCCGCAGCTCGAGCGCGAGCTCTCCGCCCAGAACGCCCGGCTCGCCGAGCTCCAGCAGGGCGAGCCGATGCTCCAGGAGGAAGTGGACGAGGAGGACATCGCCGAAGTGGTCTCCCGGTGGACCGGCGTTCCCGTCTCGAAGATGCTGGAACGCGAGACGGCGAAGCTGCTCGACATGGAAAACCGGATCGGCCAGCGCGTCATCGGCCAGCGCGAGGCCGTGGCGGCCGTCTCCGACGCGGTGCGGCGTTCCCGCGCGGGCCTCTCCGACCCGCGGCGGCCGATCGGCTCCTTCATCTTCGTCGGGCCGACGGGCGTCGGAAAAACGGAGCTGGCGCGCGCGCTCGCCGAGTTCCTCTTCGACGACGAGCATGCCATGGTGCGGCTCGACATGTCCGAGTACATGGAGAAGCACTCCGTGGCCCGGATGATCGGAGCGCCGCCGGGATATGTCGGCTACGAAGAGGGCGGGAGACTGACGGAGGCGATCCGGCGGCGGCCCTACTCCGTCGTCCTCTTCGACGAGATCGAAAAGGCGCATCCCGATGTGTTCAACGTGCTGTTACAGGTCCTGGACGACGGCCGCTTGACCGACGGGAAGGGCCGGGTCGTCTCGTTCAAGAACACCGTGATCATCATGACGTCCAACCTGGGCTCGCAGTGGATAGCCGAGGCGTCCGCGATGGACGAGGCGGAAGTGACCGCAAAGATCGAGGAAGAGCTGAGCCGCCATTTCCGGCCCGAGTTCCTGAACCGCATCGACGACGTGATCGTGTTCCACCGCCTCTCGCGCGAAGAGATCGAACAGATCGTGGAGGTGCAGCTTCAGTCGCTGGCCCGCACCGTGGCGGACCGGGGTATGCGGCTGACGTGGACTCCGGAGGCGAAGCGGCTCCTCGCCGGCCGTGGATACGACCCGACGTTCGGAGCGCGGCCGCTGAAGCGGTTGATCCAGAAGGACGTGTCCGACGCCCTCGCGCGCCAGATCCTGACCGGGGCTCTCGCGCCGGGAGACACGGCGGAAGTCGGCGTCTCGGCGGACCGGGAGCGCCTCGAGATCGTCCCGAAATCAGAATCGGAGAAATTGCAGCCCGGGGCCGCGTAGGCCCGAAAAAAAAGAAATCAAAGGAGGACCATCGATGAACTATCTGAGCTTTGACCCGTATCGCGAATTCAATGCCCTGCAGGAGCGCCTGAACCGCGCTCTGGGCGCGGGTGGGCGCCGGGAGCGCGACGAGGAAATGAGCCTCGGCGCCTGGATACCGCCCGTCGACATCGAAGAGGACAAGGAGAAGCTTCTTCTGACGGCGGAGCTTCCGGGCTTCAAGGAAGACCAGATCCAGATTCAGATGGAAGGCGGCGTTCTCACGCTCCGCGGCGAGCGCAAGTTCGAGGAGGAGCGCAAGAACGGCAAGAATTTCCGCCGGGTGGAGCGCGCGTACGGCCAGTTCGTCCGGTCGTTCACGCTTCCGAACAATGTCGACCGGGAAAACGTCCAGGCGCGTTTCTCGGACGGCCTCCTTCAGATCGAGATGCCCAAGCGGGAAGAGGCGAAGCCCCGCCAGATTCGGATCTCGGGGGGCGACGCCCAGAAGAAGCAGAAAGAGACCATCGACGTGAAGAGTCGTTGAGCGTCGAGCCTTGAGCCTTGCTTTCCATGAGCCCCGCCCCGGCGGGGCTTTTCTTTTCCGGGCTCGACGGAGACCGGAGAACCAAGAACTGAGAACTGACAACTCGCCATCCCCCCGGAATGTCCGGTCCTCCGCCACCGTTTCGCCTCCCGTGAGACGAGCCGTCGGGACCTCTGCCGCCCTGGCGCTGCTTCTTTCCGCCGGCGCCCCGGCCGCTCCCCTTCCGTCCCGGCGCAGTGAAATCGTGGAAGTCGTCGACAAGGTCTCGCCGGCCGTTGTCAACATCGCGGCGGAGCAGCTCGTCAGCCGGCGCACCGGCTCCTGGGACGACTTCTTCTTCGGCCTCGACCCGCGCCCGCGTCGCGAGACCGCGCAGTCGCTCGGGTCCGGCGCGATCATCGATCCGAAGGGGATCATCCTGACCAACGACCACGTCATCTCCGGCGCTTCCCGGATCCTCGCGACGACGAAATCGGGCGTCGAGCTCGAATGCGAGGTCGTCGGCTCCGACGCGGACAACGACCTCGCCGTGCTCCGCGTGAAGAAGCCCGGAGCGCCGCTGCCCACTCTGAAGCTCGGAACGTCGTCGGACATCCTGATCGGCGAGACGATCGTCGCGATCGGCAACCCGTTCGGCTTTTCGAACACGGTCACCGCGGGCGTCGTCTCCGCGATGGGCCGCACCGTGCGGGGCAACGAGAACCAGCGCGTGTACACCGATTTCATCCAGATCGACGCGCCCATCAATCCCGGCAACTCGGGCGGCCCGGTCGTGAACATCCAGGGAGAGATGATCGGCATCGCCACGGCGATCATCGGCGGGGCCCAGGGAATCGGCTTCGCGATTCCCATCGATCGCGCGCGCCGGATCGTCGCGGACCTGCGGCAGTACGGCTCAGTGCGAGCGGTGTGGATCGGGGCGCACGGGCGCACGCTGACCTCAGGCGACGACGGCGGAGGAGGAGGCGGCGGCCCGCGGCGTCCGCGAGGATTCCGGATCCGGTCCGTGGAGCCCGGGTCGCCGGCGGAGCGCGCGGGAGTCAAGGCGGGCGATACCGTCGTCTCGATCGACGGCTCGCCGATCGATTCGCAGGAGGCGTTCGAGACGGCCCTGTCGACGCGGGGACCGGGCAAGCCGATGAAGCTCCTCGTGAAGAACGGGACCGCGGAGCGGGCCGTCACCGTGGCGGGAGAGCCCCCGCCGGGCGACTACGGGATCCGGCGCCTGCGAGCCGACCTCGGAATGGCCGTGCGGTCGGGCGGCACGGGGCTGCGCATCTCGATCGTCGATCCGCGCGGCGCCGCGGCGAGGGCGGGCCTCGAGAACGGAGACGTGCTGATCGGATTGAACGGAACGGAGGTTCGCGATCCCGAGGACGTGAACCGCATCTTCGCGCGCGATCACAACCGCAGCACTCTCGTCATGGAAGTGGCCCGCGGCCGCTTCAGTTACACGCTGACGTTTCCGCTGAATTGACGGGCGGCGATTCGCCGGCCCTAACTAAGCGCAGCGAAGGATCTGCCAGGAACAAGTTCTGGCGAGTACGTCAATGAGGTCTTTGCGTCCGGATTGCCCGCGATTCATAGAGGCGGGCGAGAAAGTCGTAGAGGACCAGTTCCTGGCTCCGGTGGGCCGAGCGAAGCAAGCGGTTGACATGCATGTGGACATAGCTCGGCGCGAGCGCCGCGTGAGGTTGCGAGAGACGTCCGGCCTGCTCGCGGGCCTTGAGCTCTAGAATCAAGGGGGCCAGCCGGCCGGAGCGGCCGCGGAGAACGGCGAGGCCGGGCGCGAGCGGGCTCTCGGCGTCACGCTCTGGGTCGAGTAGCGGCTCGAGGCTTCGGGACTCTTTGCGAAACCGATCTCCCAGTCCGCGCTTCACGCTCTCATCGGAACGTAGCTCTTTGGCGGGCCCCCGGCGCATTCCGTCCAACAGAGCGCGCTTGCCTTCGAGATCGAACCCGAAATCCTCCAGCAGCGTGTGGATCCCTCGGAGCGTCAGGCGCCACCGCTCGTCCGCACCTTCGTCCCCCTCCTCGAGCATGTCGAGGATCTCAAGCGCCGCTTCACTGTCCGCCTGGAAAATTCTCTCGGCCAGCTCGATTCCTTCAGGACCTCCGTAGCGCTCCACCTCCCGCTCGTACGTGTCGAGCTGCACCTTCCAGAGCCGTCCGTCTGCCAGGAGCGGAGCGGCAGCGGCGTTCAGCGCGGGGACAACCTCCCCGAGAAGTCTGGCCGGTTCCCCGTGAAAACGAAGGCGAAGATGCCGGTCCGGATCGCCGTATCGAATGAAGAACCAGCGGTCCGCTGCCCCGCAGTCAAAAGTCTTCTTGACCAGCGGCGCGACGATCTCCCGGAGCACGCGATCGGCGGACGAGGCGCCCCCGTAAAGCTTGGCATAGACCCACTCCGATCCCGGCGGGAAGCTTCGGGGAACGCGGGCCAAGGGCGCTGAAATCCACGGCTGCGCGGCGTGGGCAGAGGCTGCCCCTGCCGAAGTCCGAACGAAGGGCACAACCAGCTCGTGAAGGAACCGCCCTTCCGGTCCTCTGGCGCAGAGCTCGTCGGGGCCGGGGAACATCTCGACCAATACGGCCTCATCGCGGTCCTTGATCAAGTGAGCGAAGGATTCGACACTCAGAACGTTGGCCAGATCGATCGGAAGCCGATTGTCGCCGTCGGCCAGGACGATCAGACGCGGAAGGCCCAACTTTGCGCGCCAGGACTGCACCATCCGGAACCGCTCCGCCCCGCGCGACCCCGCGAGACGCTTGAGCTCCTCCTTGCTCACGTTCCACTGCGCCAGCGACAGGACTATCCGTCCGCACACGACGCGCGGAAGAAAAGGAGCCGACCAAAGAGGACCCCAATCCCAGCCCAGAGAACCCGTCGCTTCCTGCCCCTGCAGCTCGCAAAGGAAACGGTAGAGCGGCAGGCCGAGCCAGCGGAAGTTGTGAGCCGACGTCAGACGAGGAACGATCCGGCGGTTGAGGCTCATCGAGCGAAGCGCGATATGGCGGCCGGAGACAGAGACGAGGAGATCGGTGATCGGGATCTGACGGTCGGCAGATGCTCCGGAGCGGCCGAGGTAGGGAATTTCGTATTCGCGCAACACGGGCCGGAAGAGAACGTTTCCGAGGCGGCCTTCGGGCAGGTGCACCACCTCGGCGAATATGGCCTCGGGATCGAGCGCTTCTTCGGCTCGCAGGTGTCGTTCGACACCGCGCCGCAAGTTGTCATCTGCGTCGCAGAATCGCCCGAACAGACGTCCGCCGGAGGGGCCATCGGTCCCCGACCAGAGGAGGCGAAAGTCGCCGCTGGAAAGGGCTTCCTCGGACGCCGCCGCCACGCTCACCAGGACCGCGAAGGCGCCCGGCAGAGGCGGCGGATCCTTGCGATTGATCTCGTCGATATCGCGCGGCTCGAGCACGATCTCCCGCGCACCGCAACCCGTTGCCTCGGTGAGTTTGCGCAACAGGAACTTCTCCCGCGGCCCCCACGACGTCGTTTCTTCAGGGGCCGCCGGGAAGGCGAGGCCTTTGAGCAGCGGACCCCCGGGAGCATCGGCCGCGCTCGCCGGCGGGAAACCGATGCCGGCCTCATCGTCGAGGGCTTCTACGAGGGAGACCTCTCGTTCCTCGTACCGAGCGGCGAAGGCTTCCCGAAAACGTGTCAGGTCGTCCATCCCTCGGGGTGCGCCGAGGCGGCGCAGGGTCTCCACGCCGCGGACGATCTCCTCCAGCACGGCGCCGCCGAGCGTGGCCTCGGGCGAAGGCTTGACCATGTCCACCTGGAAGAGGCGCGACATCTCCACCGGCGCGGGGAGGCCTTCGAGCTGCCGGGCGACCGCTCGGTAG
>JALYUA010000051.1 GCA_030854005.1 Acidobacteriota bacterium | reverse complement strand
ACTCAACGCTCTACGCTCAACCTTCATCCCGCCGTCGGCCCGCTTTTTGCGCGATGCGAAACGGGCCTACCCCGCCGGATGGACCGGCGTGGGGGCGGGCTCGACTCAAAGATCAGGGAGGAATCATGGGCAGCAGAACGAAATCGAGCGCCACTCTGGCGCTCGCCTTCAGGCTCGCATCCGGCATCGCGTGGGGTCAGACGGGCTCGGGAAGCACCGGCAGCGGGACGGGTGCCACCGGGACGGCCGGTGCCACCGGAACCAGCGCGACGAGCCCGAGCGGGACGGCCCCCGCCAGCGGGACGAGCGGCCGCGCGGGAACCGGCACGACAGGGTCCGGAAGCACGTACGGAACCGGTCAAGGGACGACCGGCGCGTCCGGAACGGGCACCACGGGAGCGACTGGCAACGCGGGCACGGCGGGAACCGCCGGCTCGACGGGAACCATGGGAGCGGCCGGCGGCTCTTCTGCGTCGGGTGCCGGAACCGCGGGGACGGGTGCGACGGGCGGGACTTATGGAGGCGGAAGCGGAACCGGAACCGGAACGGGCACCGGGCCCGCAGCCGGGACCGCCTCGACGGGAGCCGGGGCCACCACGGGGACGGCCGGCGCCGGCAACACCGGCAGCGATGCGACCGCCGGGTCGGGGTCCGGCGCCGCACCGGGGGCGGGCACGACGACGACATCGAGCACCGACACCGAGCATCGCGGCACGAACTGGGGCTGGCTCGGACTTCTCGGGCTGGCGGGTCTTCTCGGGCTGCGTCGTAAGCAGGATGCGGACGTTCGCGTGGAAAGCCGGCAGACCTCGCCGGCTCGCTGAGGCGCCCATCGGGAACGGCGGGGGCGCAGGCCCTCGCCGTCCTCCCGTTTCGGGGCATTCGGATGCGGCGCGATCCGGCGGCCGCTCGCGCCGGCCCGCCCCCTCAGTTGCTGGGCCTGGTCGGACGGTCGCGGACCAGCTGGCGGATCAGGTCGGTCTGGATTTCCTGGATCTCGAGAAGCCGCTGCCATTGCTTCTTAAGGAGATGCTCCATCCGCTCGTTCAACACCCGGATCTCGAGCTCCGACTTCAGGTTCACACGATAGTCGTTTTCGGACCGGAGGCGGTCCTTCGTCTCCTGGCGGTTCTGGCTCATCATGATCACGGGGGCCTGGAGCGCGGCGACGCACGAGAGCAACAGATTCAACAGGATGTAGGGGAACGGATCGAAGGGCCGGCGCGTCAGGACGATCGTGTTCAGGGCGATCCACGCCATGAGCACCGCGCCGAACGACAGGATGAACCGCCAGCTTCCCCCGAACTCCGCGATCTTGTCGGACACCCGATCGCCGAACGTCAGCCCCTGCTCGAACTCCTCGTTGATGTTCTCGGTCAGGATCTCTTCCTCGCGGATCGACCGGATCACCTGTTCCTCGAGCTCGGACAACTCTCCCTTTTCGTCCTCGAGGAGTCGTTCCATGTGCGCCGCGCGGAATCGATTCAGGTCCGTCGAGCAGATCGAGTCCTTGGGGCCGAACCCGGGGTTTTCCTCGTGCACCGACTGAAAAATGTGCGGGCGCAACAGCTCGCCCGACGTGAGCTGTCCCGCTCCGCGAGCTTTTCCGCAGACCCCGCAGAGAGATTTCGCCGAGTCGCTCAATTCCGCCTCCCGGCCGGGGAGCGCCCGGCGCCGTTTTCAAAACCATACCGCGACGGCGGGAAACTTCAGAAGAAAGATCGTCGCGCTCCGACGATCCGCGCGAGGAGGGCCGCGTGACCGCGGCTCCCGGCGCGAAGGCTTCCGCGTGGGCTGCGTCGACAAGGGCGCGAGGCGTCGGCGTCCTGAGGGCGGGCGCCCGTCCCTCGGTGATTCTCCTGGACCTCCACACCCCCGAGATGGACGGGCTCGAGTTCCGCCGCCTGCAGCGATCCGATCGCGCGATCGCAGACGTACCGGTCATCGTGCTGACGGGCGACCTCGACCGGGAGAGCGAGGCGAGGCGCGCCGGCTCGGCGTCGCCTTCTCTCTCACGATGCCGATATCCTTTCCGCAGTGGTCGAGGTGGTGGCGCACTTCGCGGCGCCTCGGCTTCCGGCGGGAGCGGGACGGGAGACCGAAAGTTAAACGGCCGCGCCGTAACGGACCGGGCCCTACGGACGCCGGGTTCGTACGCGGCGCGTCAGCAGGAAGAAGAGGACAGCGGCGACGACCGCGAGTGCCAGCCAGAATCGCATCGCCGGCTCAGTGCTCGAGGCCGTATTCCTTGATCTTGTTGTAAATCGTCTTCAGGGAGAGCTTCAGGAGCTCGGCTGTCTTCGGCTTGCTTCCGCGGGCGAACTCGAGCGTCTTCTGGATCAGACGCCGCTCGACGTCCGCGAGCGATGCGCCGACGGCGATTTTGACGACAGGCGGCTTCTTCTTCCGCGACCTCCGCCGCGCGCGCGGCCCCGCGAGGAGGGAAAGAACGAGAGTCGGCCCCACCACGTCTCCGTCGGCCAGGGCAGCCGCGCGGCGTACGACGTCCTTGAGCTCGCGGACGTTGCCCGGCCAATCGTGTGCCCGGAGCGCGTCCAGCGATTCGGGGTCGAAAGTGAGCGCCGGATCCCTCTCCGCGAGGAACCGGCACGCCAGCAGATCGACGTCGTCGCCCCGCTCGCGCAGAGGCGGGAGGTTGACGGTGCCGTCGCGAAGAGCGTCGTACAGATCCGGGAGGAGCTTCCCTCCCGCGAGCGCTTCCTCGGGGGACTCGTTGACCGCGAGCACGGCGCGGAACCGGCCGGGTCGCTCGATCCATTCGAGCAGCGCCTGCTGCCCCGGAATCGGCCGCCGTTCGACGGAAGGGAAAAACACGGTCCCCTGCCCCGCCGACGGGAGCGAGCTCGTGCTCTCGAAGTCCGTCACTTTGAGGAAGGTTCCCGAGCCGCGCGAAGAAAGGCCATGGAGGACCCGGGCGATCTCCTCCTGCTCCGTGCCCGCCTCGCCGGTCAGGAGGATCGGCGAACCGGCGGCGGCGGCGTGCTCGATCGCGGCGAGCGCCGACTGCCACCTGGGCGACTGCCCGACGAGCGCCGCGGCCATTTCTGCGCGTACGAGAGCCACGCGAACGCGCTCGGCGCCCGCCTCCCGCTCCCGGTCACCCGCGAGCCGAGACAGGAGGATCGCGATCCGGGCGTCCGAAATGGGGCGCCAGAGAAAATCCCGCGCGCCCCGTTCCATGGCAGAGACGCCGCGCTCGAGCGCTTCGGAGTCGGCCATCGCGAAGACGGAGCGGTCTTCCTCGAGGGACTGCTCCTCCACGAATTCGAGCGGGTCGCCCCCGGGGGAGTCGAGCGCCACGACGACGATGTCAGGCGCGAACTCCGGCAGCATCCTCTGCGCCTCCAGGAGATTGTCGACGCCGCGCACCTGTTCCCCCGCCGCGGCGAGCGCCCGCCGCAGCGCGTCGCGGGACTCCGGGGCGGGATCGACGACGAGGGTCCGCATGAACCTCCGATTGTAACCGGGAAGTCGAGGGTTCACGACGGTCGATCCGGATCGAGACTCGAAACGGCGCGCAGGAGGCGAGTCGGGAAAGGGACTCTGGCTCGCGGTCGTGCGGCGGGGGCGAGGCCGTCAGCGGTCGCGGTTCTTCGTTCCGCCGCCTCCGGGGATCCCGAGGGCCGGCCAGAGGGCGTCGATCTTCGCGCGGACCTCCGCGCTCATCCGGATCTCGTCGGGCCACCGGCGCAGAAACCCCTCTTCCTTCCACTTGCGGGTCGCGTCGACACCCATCTTGCTTCCGAGACACGGGATCGGGGAGGCGTGATCGAGCTCATCGACCGGACCGTGCACGAACTCGATGTCGCGCTCGGGGTCGATCGCCGCCAGCGCCTTCCAGAGCAGGCGCCCCGGGTCGCGCACGTCCACGTCGTGATCCACCACCACGATCACCTTCGTGAACATCATCTGACCCGTGCCCCAGATCGCGTGCATCGTCTTGCGCGCGTGCCCCGGAAATCGCTTGTCGATCGCGACGATCATCAGGTTGTGGAATACGCCTTCGACGGGGAGATGCATGTCGACGATTTCGGGAATTGTCTTGCGCACGAGTGGAAGAAAGAGACGTTCGACCGCCTCTCCGAGAAACCCGTCCTCCATCGGAGGGGGACCGACGATCGTCGTCAGATAGACCGGAGACCGGCGCCGCGTCACCGCCGTGACATGGAAGACCGGGAAATCGTCCTCGAGCGAGTAGTAGCCGGTGTGATCTCCGAACGGTCCTTCCCGGCGGCGCTCCCCGGGGTCGACGTAGCCCTCGAGCACGATTTCCGCCTCCGCGGGGACGAGCAGGTCGACCGTCCGCGCGCGGACGAGCGGCACGGCTTCACCGCGGAGAAAGCCGGAGAAGAGAAACTCCGACACGCCCGGAGGCAGCGGCGCGATCGCGGAGAAGACCGTCGCCGGGTCGCAGCCGATCGCGACAGCGACCTCCATCCGGCGGCCCTCGCGCTCATATCCCCTCGCCTGGCCCGCGCCATCCTTGTGCTTCTGCCAGTGCATCCCCGTGGTGTTCCGGTCATAGACCTGCATCCGGTACATGCCGACGTTCGTCTTTCCAGACGCCGGGTCCTTCGTGATGACGAGCGGCATCGTGACGAACGGACCTCCGTCCTGCGGCCAGCACGTCAGGACCGGCAGTGTCGAGAGATCCACCTCGTCGCCGGTCTGGACGACCTCCTGCGAGGGCCCCGAGCGCACCGTCTTCGGAAAGACCGCGGCGAGCTCCGTGACGCGGGGGATCGCCTTCAGCTTGTCAAAGATCCCTTCGGGAGCTCGCGGGTCCAGGAAGAACTCGAGGCGCTTCTCCCACTCGTCCCACGAGCCGATTTCGAGCGCTTCGAGCATCCGCCGCCGCGACGCGAACACGTTGATAGCCACCGGCATAGACGATCCCGCGACGTTCTCGAAAAGAAGGGCCGGTCCCCCTGCCTTGACCGCCCGGTCGGCGATTTCGGCGATTTCGAGGTTCGGCGAGACGGGACGCGCGATCCGCACGAGCTCTCCCATCGACTCCAGCCGCTCGAGAAACGCGCCCAGGTTTCGGAACGCCACCGTCAGCTCCCGGATCCGCCGAACAGGCCGAACCGCCGCCGTTGCCACTCGGCCACGCCGCCTTCCACGTGCGAGACGTAGAGGAACCCCTGCCGGGCCAGGAACTCGCATGCCGACGCCGCGTCCGTTCCGTCACGGCTGAAGATCACGATGGTCTCCTTTTTCCAGGCCCCGATCTCGGAGAACCGCCGCGGCAGCTCCGAGAGTGGAACCTCGCGGCATCGCTGCAAGTGCGGCAGCTCGGCGGTGAACTCGTCCCGATGACGCACGTCGAGAACCAGCGACCGCGGGTTGTCCCGGATCATCTCGTTGGCGACGCCCGGCTGCACCTCGCGGCAATTGGCCGTCAGGGACTCGACGACCCGGCGGCTCGTCGCGCAGCCGGACGCGGCGAGCCCGAGGCAGAGCGCCGCGGCCGCGAGCGCGCGCAGGATCGGCATGGTCGGGCGATGTTCTCCGCTGCGATTATCCATCGAGGGTGAGGGAGAGCTCCGCGCGGACCGCGCCGACCTCGTCGCCCCGGACGTTCAAGATGACAGGGTCGCGCCACCGCGAGAGCCGCGAGCGCGCCCGGGCCCCGAGCCTTCCGAGCCGTTCGAGAATCGCCAGGCAGACGGCGTCGCGGGAGCGCGACGACCCGTCTTCGACCTTGAAGGCGATCCCGATCGCCTTCTCATCCTTTCGCCGCGGCTTCAGACCGACGGCGTAGACACCTTCCGCGCCCTCTTTCCCGATCCATCGCCCGCCGCCCGCTTCGAGAAAATCCGTGGTGAACCGGTCCTTCCCGGCCACCATCCCGGGGCTGGCCGTCATCGCCCGGACTGCTCTCGCCGCCGAGCCTCCCTCTCCGGGCCAGTGCCGGGAGAGCAGACGCGCGTAGGAGAGCGCGAGCGCCGAGAGCGGAAGAAAATAGACGGGCAGGCTGCAGCCGTCGACCGCCAGGCCGATCTGCGCGGACGGCACGCCCGTGAACTCCGAGACCCGGGCCAGGATCTCGGCCTGGAGCGGGTGCCAGGACTCCTGGTAGCCCCGAGGCGGCAGTCCCAGAAGGCGGCAGGTCAGGAGCAGGCCGGCGTGCTTCCCCGAGCAGTTGTTGTGGAGAGCGGTTGGCTTCTCGCCGGCGGCGATCAGGGCGCGCGCGGACGGTTCGTGCATCGGGAGATGGGCGCCGCAGGCGAGATCGGGAATCCCGAATCCCCCGCGCGACAGAATCCGCCGCGCGACGCGAACGTGCCGCGGCTCGCCGCCGTGGGAGGCGCACATCAGCCCGATCTCGTCGTCGCCGAGCCGGAAGGCGCGCTCTCCTCCCGATGCCAGAAGCGGCATCACCTGAAAAGGCTTCGCGGCGGAGCGCAGGTAGATTCCGCCGTCGGGCTGGCCGCACGAACCGAGGACGAGCCCGTCCTCGTCGACGACCGCGACGGAGCCCCGGTGCACGGACTCTGTCCTCCCGCCCCGCAGGACGCGGGCGAGAAGGACGGGAGCTGCGGCGGGCATGGGCCGCCTTCTATCACGCGGTCGAGAGGTACCTCCGCGGCCTCGCGAGCGGCCGGTTCGGAGAGAGGTCCCGGGTCACTCGAAAACGTCCTCGTCCGGCGGACCGGCTATCCTCGAGGCGCAGGCCGGCCCTTGCCCGGGATGCGCCCTGACGGGCAGGACGGCCCTGCGCGGCGCGCGGAGTCCGCCGGCGAACCGGGAAATAAGAACCGCAGGGACGTTGTTCCGGAGGTCCGATGCGAATCTTTCTGGCAGCCCTCGTTTTCGCGGTCTGTGCCGCGGGGGCTTCGGCCCAGGAAGCGCGCCCCTTCCCGGATCTCGAGTTCGCCGGCGCCGAGGGCGGGGCGGTGCGCCTGTCCCAGTTGAAGGGCAACGTCGTGCTCGTCAACGTCTGGGCGACGTGGTGCGGGCCGTGCCGGCTCGAGCTGCCGGTCGTCCAGCGGATGTACGACCGGTACAGCGATCGCAATTTCGTCGTGGTCGCCGTCAACATCGACGCGGACCGCAAGCGCATCGAGCCCTTCATGAAGCGCTACAACATCTCCCTTCCCATCTACTACGCGTCGCCCGAAGACGCGGGTCAGATGACCGCGCTCGGCATTCCGTCCACGTTCCTGATCGGCCCGGACCGGACACTTCTCGACAACCAGGTCGGGTACTCGGCCGAGGTGGAAGGGAAATGGAAACAGATCATCGAGAGACACCTGAAGGCCCCGCGGAAGAGCGCCCGGTAACGCGGCCACTTCGCGGATCTCCGGGACCGCGGCCGAGTTGCGCTCCCTTTTCGGCTCCGCGCTTGCATCCCTCCCGCTCGTTCGCGTCCCGTTCGGGGGCTCGAACGGCGACCGTAACGATCTCTCCACCGGAGGCCTCATGAAAACCCGAATCGCGTCTCTGTTCGTCCTCGTTCTGATCATCTCCGCGGCGACGGGTCTGGCGCAGTCGCGGTCGAACGTCGTCGAGATCAATCCCTTCGGGGGGTATCTCTTCGGCGGCAAGTTCTCCCGAGGCACCAATGCGCTCTTCACTTCGGACGTCGACGTCGACGATCACGCAACCTTCGGCGGCCGGATCGGTTTCCTGGTGACTCGGTCGTTCGAGCTCGAGCTGCAGTACTCGCGCACCGAGACCTTCTTCGTGACGCACGACGGAGGCGCTCTCTTCGGGCCGGGATCACGGCGGCTGGGCGATCTCGACATCGACTACTACCTCGGATACATGACCTTCAATTTCGGACACAACCCGCGATTGACGCCTTACGTGAGTCTCGGCGCCGGAGCGGCGCGGCTCGACCCCCACGTGGCGGGATCGTCGGCGGGCAGCGAGAACAAGTTCACGGCCAGCGCCGCCGTGGGTCTGAAGACGATGTTCACTCCGAATTTCGGGATGCGCTTCGACGGCCGCTACTACGGGACGCGCGTTCGCAACGGGAACGACCGGAACGGGCGGAACGGCCGGTGCGACTCGTTCTTCGACGATTGCAACAGCGACCGCCGGGACTGGCTGACCAACGGCGACGTCAACGGCGGCTTCGTCTTCGCGTTCTGACCCTGCGGGGAGAATCGCGGAATCGAGACTCGGGCCTTTAAACCCGGGTGATCCGGATCCGGCGCGATTCGCCCTCCGCCCTGGCGATCATGACTTCGATGGTCGGCGGCAG
>JALYUA010000045.1 GCA_030854005.1 Acidobacteriota bacterium | reverse complement strand
GGGCCGGGGTGAGGGGCGGGACTTATCTGGAAGGCGACGCCGAGAACAGGGCGTGCTTGCGTCGTCCCCCGCGCGCCGGGGGAGAGGGCCGGGGTGAGGGGCGGGACTTATCTGGAAGGCGATGCCGAGAACGGGACCTGATTGCGGCGTCCCCCGCGGGTCGGCGAGGGCAGAAATTGAGACGGACGTTGAATAACGTGGCACGAGGAGGAGCGATGAAGATCTTTCTGAGGGCGGTCAGTCTGGCGATTTTGCTGCTGTTGATGGCCGGCGTCGGGCTGGCGCAGGCGCCGCGGACGATTACCGAGAAGGACCTTCTCGCGTTTCGATGGGTCGCGGATCCGCGCATCTCGCCGGACGGGCAGTCTGTCGCTTACGTGCTCGTTACGGTCAACGAGAAAGAAGATCGTTACGACACGAGCGTATGGCTCGTGCCCGCCGCGGGGGGCGCGGAACCGCGCCGGCTGACAGTCGGGCCTCGCGACACTTCTCCCCGCTGGTCGCCCGACTCACGGACGCTCGCGTTCAACCGGGCGGCCGCCGAGAAGGATCGTCCCCAGATCTTCCTGCTCTCGATGTCGGGCGGCGAGCCGCGGCGCCTGACGGACTTGCCGCGCGGCGCGGCGAATCCCGTCTGGTCGCCGGACGGAAAGACGATCGCGTTTACGAGCGGAGCCAGCCCCGAGGATCTCGAGGAGCAGCAAACGGCCCGCGAGCATCCGGGAGCGCCTCCGCCGAAGAAGAGCGACGTGCGAGTCGTCACGCGCGCGGTCTACCGCCGCAACGGCTCCGGATGGATCGATCCCGCCCACCACGACCACGTCTGGACGGTGGCGGTGACGGAGAACGACCCGCCGGCGCCCCCGCGCGCCGTGACGACCGGCCGGTACGACGAAGGGGAGATCGCCTGGAGCGCCGACGGGCGGCGGATCCTCTTCACCTCGGACCGCGTGGAAGAGCCGTATTACGAGCCGTCGGACTCCAATCTGTACGCGGTCCCCGCGTCAGGAGGCGCGCTCGAGACCGTGATCGACATCGCCGGCCCGGTCCGGGAGGCCGCGATCTCGCCCGACGGCAGCCGCTGGGCCTTCGTGGGATCCGTCAACCCGCCTTCGGTGCAGTCGCATACGCGGTCGGATCTGTTCGTCTTCCGCGATGGCCGTCCCGCGGCGCTCACGTCGGGCAAAGACTATGAGATCGGCAGCTCGGTCGGCGGCGACCAGCACGCTCCTCGCGGGGGAAACCCCGGCGGACTGCGGTGGACCGCCGACGGCAAGGCGATCGTCACCGCGGTCACCGAGCACGGACGGGCGAACCTGGTGCGCTTCGACGCGGCGAGCGGCGCGATGGTGCCGCTGACCACGGGCGATCACGACGTGATGGCGTGGACCTGCACTCCGGATGCGTCCCGGATCGCGCTGACGATGGGGGACGACACGCACATCGGCGATCTCTTCGCCCTCGATACCGCGACCAGGCGTCTCCGTCAGCTCACCCGCGTCAACGAAGGCCTCCTCTCGGGTCTGAAGCTGCCGGCACCCGAAGAGATCTGGTATCCGAGCTTCGACGGCAAGCGCATCCACGGCTGGATCCTGAAGCCGCCGGACTTCGACCCGTCCAGGAAGTATCCGATGATCCTGGAGATCCACGGCGGTCCGCACGCGGCGTACGGGAACACCTTCACCCACGAGTTCCAGTGGATGGCGGCGAAGGGATACGTCGTCTTCTACACGAACCCGCGCGGCAGCACGACCTACGGGCAGGATTTTGCCAACGTCATCCAGTATCGCTACCCGGGTGACGACTTCAAGGACCTCATGATCGGCGTCGACGAGGTCGTCAAGCGCGGATACGTCGACCCGGCGCGGCTCGGAGTGACCGGCGGCAGCGGCGGCGGTCTCCTCACCAACTGGATCGTCACCCAGACGGACCGGTTCAAGGCCGCCGTCTCGCAGCGCTCCGTCGCGGACTGGGCGAGCTTCTGGTACACCGCCGATTTCACGCTCTTCACGCCGTCCTGGTTCAAAGGCAACCCGATGCGGGACGCGGAGGAATTCTGGACGCGGTCGCCGGTGCGCTACGCGGACAAGATCGTCACGCCGATGCTCTTCGTGGAAGGCGACGACGACTTGAGGACGCCTCCGACCCAGGGAGGGGAGGCGATGTTTCGCGCGTTGAAGGTGCAGAAGAAGACGGCGGTGATGGTCCGCTTCCCCGGGGAGACGCACGAGCTTTCCCGCTCCGGAAAGCCGTCGCACCGGGTCGAGCGGCTGCAGCACATCGTCAACTGGTTCGAGAAGTACCTGAAGGGAGAGAAAATCGACACCTACGATTTGCAGTAGCCGGTCTCCAGCGGCGCCCCGCGTACTCGCGGAAAGGACGCCGCGTCAAAGTTGCTCAGAGAAAGGCGATGTCGTCACCGAGCGGTGAGCTCACGAGCGGCGCCGCGCGCCGCTCGCCCGTGACGCGATCCAGGCGTCCAGCGACACGAGGTCCCACCGCGAGGGAGTCACGAGCAGGAACAGCAGCAGCGCCAGGCGAGGGAAGACGTGCTCGTGGAATGGGTACAGGGGTTCCTTGACGAGGTGCCCGAAGGTCACGAGCACGAGAACCAGACCGAGCGCGACACAGGCATCGCGCGTCCGCCACCCGAGCACGAGGAGCGCGCCGCCGAGAAGCTCGACGACGGGGACCGTGACTCCGGCCGCCCACAGGGCCCAGGACGGCAGAAAGGTGCCGGCGTAAGGGTCGACGAAGTAACGGTGAGCATGGCCGGCCGGGGTGAGCTGGAACACTTTCCAGACGCCCGCCATGAAAAAGATCAGGCCCAGGACCTCCCGGGCGAAGAAGAGGGCCCAGGCCCGGCGGACGACGTCGCGGCGGATCTCCCCGGATAATGAGGGGACTCTTTCTTCGGAGCTCAACAGCGGTTTCCTCGCGATCTCTCGATCACACAGACTCGGGACGTCGAGGATTCCAAACAATAGCGGCATTTCGTCTGGAGGGAGCCCTGGGTGAGTCGCCCTCTCGCAACTGTTCTATCCTTCATTGCCCGCCGAACCGCCCCATCAGCTCGCAGCGAGAGGAGTCTCCCGACCGAAGGGAGGGAGGAGCCTTTCGCTGCGGGAGGCGGAGCGACAGCGGAGCCGACGTGTAGCGGAGCCGACGTTACGATAGCGCTCCCCGCGAGGGGGAGGAGGAAGTCTGGAGGACGGGCCGGCGAGCCACGGCGCGAGAGGCGGGAAATACCTTTTCACTCTCTCTCTCGGCGCCCTCGGCATCGTGTACGGCGACATCGGCACGAGTCCCTTGTACGCCCTCCGTGAGTGCTTCCATGGCCCGCACGCCATTCCGCCGACGCCCGGCAACGTGATGGGCGTCCTCTCGCTCGTCTTCTGGTCGCTGCTCGTCGTCATCTCGATCAAGTACCTGGTCTTCGTGATGAGGGCCGACAACCGGGGCGAGGGAGGGATCCTCGCTCTCATGTCTCTCATCCGGCCGCACCGCAAGGGATCCCGCGGGTTTCGATTCGCCCTGACGATGCTTGGCCTCTTCGGGGCGGCGCTGCTCTACGGCGACGGCATCATCACGCCCGCGATCTCCGTGCTCTCGGCCGTCGAGGGTCTCGGCATCGCGACTCCCGTCTTCGAGCACCTGGTCGAGCCGATCACGATTCTGATCCTGATCGGGCTCTTTCTGATCCAGAAGCGCGGCACCCAGGGCGTCGGAGCGATCTTCGGGCCCGTGATGATCGTCTGGTTCATCAGTATCGCGGCGCTCGGCCTTCATCAGATCATCCGCGAGCCCGGCGTCCTCGCCTCGATCAATCCGCTGTACGCGGTGCACTTCTTCCGGGAGAACACCGTCCACGGCTTTCTTGCCCTCGGCACGGTCTTTCTCGTGGTGACCGGCGGGGAAGCCCTCTATGCGGACATGGGGCATTTCGGCGCGAGACCGATCCGGCTCGCCTGGTTCGCCTTCGTGCTGCCGGCTCTCCTCTTGAACTACATGGGCCAGGGGGCTCTGCTACTCACCCAGCCCTCCGCGGCGGCAAATCCGTTCTACCGCCTCGGTCCGGCGTGGACGCTCTATCCGATGGTCGTTCTCTCGACGATCGCCACCGTCATCGCGTCGCAGGCCGTCATCTCCGGCGCGTTTTCGCTCACACGCCAGGCGGTGCTCCTGGGATACAGCCCGCGCGTGCAGATCGACCACACCTCGGCGCGCGAGATCGGCCAGATCTACATCCCTTCCGTCAACTGGGCGCTCATGCTGGCGACCATCGCGCTCGTCGTCGGCTTCGGCTCGTCGAGCAACCTCGCGGCCGCCTATGGCGTGGCCGTGACCACGACGATGGCGATCACCACGATGCTGATGGCGGTCGTCGCCCACGAGCTCTGGGGCTGGTCCATCCCCGCGTCCCTGCTGCTCGCGGGCGTCTTCCTCGTTCCGGACCTCGCCTTCTTCGGCGCGAACATCGTCAAGGTGCCCCACGGCGGCTGGTTTCCCCTGCTCGTCGCCGCCGGAATCTTCATCATGATGACGACGTGGCGCCGCGGCCGCGAGATCCTGAACGCGCGGCTGATCGAGGAGGCGCTTCCGATGGAAGCCTTCATCTCGGACTTCGGCCGCGTCTACCGGGTGCAGGGCACCGGCGTCTACATGTCGAGGACGGAAAATGGAGTGCCTCCGGCCCTGCTCCACAATTTCAAGCACAACAAGGTTCTGCACAAGACCGTCGCCCTTCTGACGGTCATCACCGAAGACCGGCCTCACGTTCCCGAGTCGGAGCGGCTCACTGTGAGCGACCTCGGCAACGGCCTCTTCCGCGTCGTGGCGAGACACGGGTTCATGGAGGACGCGTCCGTGCTGGAGCTCCTGGGAAGGGTCGAACAGCCGGGCCTCGAGTTTCCGCCCGGCGACACGAGCTTCTTCCTCGGAAAGGAAACGATCTTCGCCTCGAAGCGGCCCGGGATGGCGATCTGGCGGGAGCGGCTCTTCGCCCTCATGTCGCGCAACGCCCGCAGCGCGACGCTCTTCTTCCGCCTTCCGCCCAATCGCGTCGTGGAGCTCGGCGCGCAGATCGAGATCTAGGAAGCGCGCCGCTTCCCGGCGGAAGGCGGGAGGCAGGGGAACCGGCACTTCGCCTTTCGCCTATTTCCCCAGATAGCCGGCCGGAATCGGCTTCTCCGGCGTTTCCTGATCCCAGAGGACGTTGACGACCCACCAGCGATTGCCGTCCTTGACGAGCTGGATCGCGTTGATTCCCCGGACAAACGGCTTCGGATCGGCAGCCGTGTAGCGCGCCTCGTAGGTCGAGAAGAGCTGGCAGATGTTGCCGTAGCAGTCCGTCTTCCGCGAGAGCTCGCGCTCGAAGAATCCGGCTTCCTTCCCCTCCGCCTTGCGGGTCGCGATTCCCTTCGAGACGCGCGCGATGAAGTCGTCCGCCGTCAGGAACGTGAAGTCTCCGTTCGGGCGCTGCGGGGGAATGAGACGGCCGGCCGGCAGGAAGATGCCGCGAAGGTGCGACCAGTCCGGGTCTTCTCCGGGCGCGTGCGAGACCCCCGCATAAAGCGCGCGAACGATCGTGTCGACCGACGCCGCGTCCGCGGGAGCGGGCGGCTGCGGCGCGCGCGTGGCGTAGGGCGAAGGAGACGCCGCGGGGGGTGTGGGCTGAGCCTGCGCAAGCTCCGCGGATCCCGCCCACACCGCGACGGCCATCAGCGAGATGAGTTTCATGGATCCTCCGCTTGTGACGGTATCAAGGACGGAAGGCGGAAGGCGGTAGGCGGGA
>JALYUA010000023.1 GCA_030854005.1 Acidobacteriota bacterium | reverse complement strand
ACTCGACCGCCTGGCCCGGCTGGCGGGCTGGAGCGCCCAGTCGAGCTTCTCCGCGGGAACGGCGCTCGCCCGTTGCCTGGAGGAGCTTCCGAAGGGAGCCCTCTACGCCGCCGTCCTGATGTTCTTTTCGACCTTCCTCCGCGGATTCGGAGACGTCCTGGCCTTCGTCATGGGCTCCGTGGTTCTCAACCTCGTTCCGCAGGTCGCGATGGGGCTTCAGAAGCCGGCGCTCGTCCGCTTCTTTCAGGCCGCCAACGCGAACCTTTCGCCGGAGCCGGAATGGAATCAGGTTCTGCACGGCGCGCTGCTGCAGCCGGCCGCGGGACGGTACGCCCTGGCCCTCGCGGGTTACCTTCTGCTCGCCACCCTCATCTTCAACCGCCGGGAGTTTTCGTATGGAACCGACTAGCGCGGCCCCGCCCCGGCGAACGGGGCCTCAGACGAGAGTGCCTCTGCTGCTTCTGCTCCTCGCGGCCGCCGCGCTCGTGTATCGCCTCGGGACGGGCATCGCAGATCGGGGGACGGGCGAAACGGGCAACGGTCTCGTCAGCTGGAGGCCGATGACCTCCGCCCCGAGCGCGGCCTCCGCGGCGGCGATGCCGGTGCTCTACGACTTCACGGCCGCCTGGTGCCCGCCGTGCCACCGCCTCGACGCGGAGGCCTGGAACGACATCGCGATCGCGCGGCGGGTGAACATCGAGTTCGTACCGGTGCGGATCATGGACCGCCAGCGGGAGGATGGGAAAAACAGCGCGGCGATCGACACTCTCCAGCGGAAATACCGGATCACGTCCTTCCCAACTCTCGTCGCGGCGGACGGTTCGGGCCGCGAGCTCGCGAGGATGGAGGGGTACGCGGGCAAGGAGCGGCTGCAGGAGTTCTTGAACGAGGCCCGCAAAAAGACGCGGTAGCGCGCGTCTCAGTTCTCGGTTTTTCTCTTCTCCGCGGACGACGGGCGCGCCGCCTCCTCCCCGGCCGGAGGCGCGAGCTCCGCGAGAAACCGGCCGGTCACGCTCTCCCCGACCCGTCGGACGTCTTCCGGGGATCCCTCCGCGACGATCCGGCCTCCGTCGCGTCCGCCGCCCGGCCCGAGGTCGATCAGCCAGTCGGAGGCAGCGAGAAACTGAAGGTTGTGCTCCACCGCGATGACCGAATGGCCGAGCGAAATCAGGCGCCGCAGCGTCTTCAAGAGCCGGTCGACGTCCTGCGAGTGCAGCCCCGTGGTGGGCTCGTCGAAGAGGAAGAGAGTGCCGCGGGAGGTCGCCGGCCGGATCTCGAGAAAGGATGCGAGCTTCAGGCGCTGCGCCTCGCCTCCGGACAGCGTCGCCGTCGGCTGGCCGAGCTTCACGTATCCGAGGCCGACCTCGACGAGCGGGGCGAGCCGCTTCCCGATGCGCGGCTCCTCGGAAAAGAACCGTCCGGCGTCTGAGACCGTCATGTCGAGGACGTCGCCGATGCTCTTCCCGCGATAGCGCACGCCGAGCACCCGGCCCTGGAAGCGCCGGCCGTCGCACGCCTCGCATCGGACCGTCACGTCGGCCAGAAACTGCATGTCGATCGTCTGCCAGCCGGTTCCGCGGCAGGCCTCACACCGGCCGCCGGCGGAGTTGAACGAAAAGTCGCGCGCCGTGATGCCGCGGGAGACTGCGCGGCCGCTCTTCGCGAAGAGCTGGCGGATGTCGTCCCACGCCTTCACGTAGGTCACCGGATTCGAGCGGGCGGAACGGCCGAGCGGGCTCTGGTCGACGAACTGGATGTCAATGACGGAATCGAGCCCCTCGACGCGATCGTGCTCTCCGACGTCGCACGACACGACGCCCTTTACGCGCCGCGCATACGAGTTGTAGAGGACGTCGCGCAACAGTGTGGATTTTCCGGAGCCCGAAACGCCCGAGACCGAGACCAGCCGTCCGAGGGGAAAGCGCACCGTCAGGTCGTGGAGGTTGTGCTCCCGCGCCCCGACGACCGTGAGCGCGCCCTCGGCTCGCCGGAACGCCACGATCCGTCCGCCGCGCCCGGACGCGACCCCCGGCGTCTCGCGGCCTGGCTCGTCCGCCCGGGCCTGGCGGCGGGCGAGCGACGCGCCCGTCGCGGAAGAGCGCACCCGCGCCAGGGCGCGAGGCGTCCCCTCGAAGAGCAGCCGCCCGCCGAGCGTCCCGGCGCCGGGCCCCAGATCGATCACATGGTCCGCCGACTCGATCACCTCCGGGTCGTGCTCGACCAGGACGACCGTGTTCCCGCGGTCCGCCAGCCGCCGCAGAATCCCGAGGAGCCGACGGGTGTCGTGGGCGTGCAGGCCGATCGTGGGCTCGTCGAGAACGTAGAGAGTCCCCGTGAGAGAGCCGCCGAGCGCCGAGGCGAGCCCGATACGCTGCGCCTCGCCTCCCGAGAGCGTCCGCGCCGAGCGCGAGAGCGTCAGGTAGTCGAGCCCGACGTCGTTCATGTACCGCACCCGGGCTTTCAACTCCGCCACGACGGAAGACAGCCGCGCCTCTTCCACCGGCGACAGGACGAGGCCGTCGAACCACTTCTGCAGATCCGAGAGAGGAAGCTCGGTCAGCTCCGAGATCGTCCGCTCGCGAAAACGGACGGAGCGCGCGGCGGGACCCAGGCGGGCGCCGCGGCACTGGGGGCAGAGCGTGTACGCCCGGTATCGCGCGAGAAGCACCCGGACGTGGATCTTGTACCGCTTCGTCTCGAGCCATTCGAAGAATCCGTGGACGCCGTAGAACTCGCCGCGGCCGCGATAGAGCACTTCTTTTTCGTGCGACGAGAGCCGCTCGACCGGCACGTCGGTGCGCACCGAGTAGCGGCGGCACGCGCGAAAGAGGTCGTCGTACGTGGACTCGTACGCCGGGGTGTTCCACGGCGCGATGGGGCGATCGGACAGGGTCTGGCCCGGATCGGGAATGACCTTGTCGAGGTCCACACCGATCACGCGCCCGAAACCCTGGCAGGTCTGACATGCCCCGAGAGGCGAGTTGAACGCGAAGAGCGCCGGCGTCGGGTCGCGGAAGTCGGCCCCGCAGCCGGGGCAGTGAAGGCCGCGGCGGAAGGTGCGGGCCCGGTCGTCGAAGTGCGCGGAGAGGCACCCGGCCATCGCGAACCCCGTCTCCGCCGCCGCCGCGATCTCCAGCCGGGACTCCGGGCGGACCACGAAGCGGCCGACGATCACGCGCAACTTTCCATCGGCGTCGAGGAGCCCGGCCACCTCGTCTCCGATCTCGATCGTCTCGCCGGCCGGCGACAGCGCGCGGAAGAAGCCGGCGCGCTTCAGCTCTTCGACCCGGAGCCTCGCCTCCTTCTCCCGCCGGCGCTTGCCGCCCGCCGCCCGGGTCTCCCAGGCGAGGGGCGCCACCAGGATGAGCCGGGAGCCGGGCTCGCACGTCATCAGCTCGTCGACCGCCCGCTCGACGCCCCCGGGAACGGCCGCCAGCCCGCACGACGGGCAGAACGACGTCCCCCCGTGAGCGAACAGCAGACGCAGCGAGTCGTGGATCTCCGTCTGGGTGCCGACGGTCGAGCGCGCGTTGCGCACGCCGTTCTTCTGCTCGAGCGCGATCGCCGGGGGAACGGGCTCGATCGAGTCGACGTCGGGCCGGTCGAGCCTCTCCAAGAACTGGCGGGCGTAGGTCGAAAGCGACTCGGCGTACCTCCGCTGTCCTTCGGCATAGAGAGTGTCGAAGGCGAGGGACGACTTTCCGGAGCCGGACACGCCCGTCACGACCGTCAGGCGTCCTGTCGGAATCGAGACGGACACGTCCTTCAGGTTGTGCGTCCGCGCGCCCCGGATATGGATGAGAGGAGAGGGGGTTGGAATCCGCATGCGGCGACGGCTCCGGGGACGAGAGGGAACGGGTGGAGGATCGACAACGTTTTTCAGAACGTCCCAGCTTATACGACACGGCGGGCCCGGGACGGAAACGGAAAACGGAAAACGGGAAACGGGAAACGGGAAACGGGGAACGGGGAACGGGGAGACGGGAGACGGCCGGACAACGGAAGCGAGACGGCCGCGGTATCCGCGGTCAGCCAGATCGGTGTGACAAAACGGATTCTCTCCGGCAGGAATTCCCTCCTCCTGCCTGCCGGCCCGTTATCCCGGCAGCTCCGTCGACTCCTCCGGCCGGAACTGGTGGATTGGGCACTCGGTCACGGGCGCCGTCCCGGAGATGAAGACCTCCGTCATGTGTCGCGGGCAGGACGGACCGGCCAGGTAGCCGGTGCCGGGATCGATCTCGGCGGTGACGATGTCGGACGGCACCGGAAAATTGTCCGTGAACGTCTGTGGCGGAATGGAGCGCGTGAACTCGGCGAAGAGCGGCACGGCGCCCTGGGAGCCCGAGAGGTGCACCGCCCGATTGTCGTCGTAGCCGACCCAGACGGCGGCCAGAAACCGGGGGGCGAACCCGACGAACCACGCGTCACGGCCGTCGTTGGTGGTCCCGGTCTTGCCGGCCAGGATCCCGCGCACGCCGCCGGCCCGGGCTCCCCCGCCGGTCCCCCGGTCGACCGCGCCGCGCAGAAGAGAGTCGACCAGGAACACCGCGTCCGCCGGCAGCGCCGGTTTGAGCGCGGTCTCCTTGCGGTCGAGGACGGACCCGTCCGAGTTCATCACGCCGACGATCGCGTTCGGCTCGATGCGCACGCCGCTGTTCGCGAAAACGGAATAGGCCGAGGCGATCTCCATCGGCGAGATCTCGAACGCGCCGAGGGCGATGGAGGGATACGGGCGCAGGTCCGACCCGATTCCCGCCGCGCGCGCCGTCGCCAGGACGGTCGGAAGGCCCGCGGCGAGGGCGGCCCGGACAGTCGGGATGTTGATCGACTGCTCGAGCGCCTGCCGGGCCGACATCGGTCCGCGGAAGTTGTTGTCGTAATTTTTGGGCGTCCACTGCTGCTCGGACTGCTGCTTGTCCCACGCGACGGTGATCGGAGCATCGTCGAAAATCGTCGCGGGCGTGACGGGCTTGGCGAGGTCGCGCCTCGCGAACGCCGCCAGGTAGACGAACGGCTTGAAGAGGGAGCCGGGCTGGCGGTGCGCCTGCGTGACGCGGTTGAACTGGGAGCGCCGGTAGTCCCGGCCGCCGACTAAGACCCGCACGCTGCCCGTCTGCGGCTCGAGGACGATGAGCGCGCCCTGGAGCGGAGCCTCCTTCGCGGCCTCGGCGAGCCGGCGATACTTCTTCTCGAGCGCCGCGAGGCCCTCGCTGACCGCGCGCTGACCGGCCTGCTGGAGATCGACGTCGAGAGTCGTGTAGATCTGGAGGCCCTCGCTCTTCAGCTTCTCCCCATAGCGCTCCGCGAGCTCGCCCTTTACGAAATCCACGAAGTGCGGCGCCTTCGTCTTGAATTTCGACCGCGAGACGGGACGCATCGGCTCCGCGAGCGCCGCCTTGAGCGCGGCGTCGTCGATCTTCTTTTCCTCGCGCATGAACCGCAGCACGAGATCCCGGCGCTGGAGCGCGCGCGCCGGGTTGCGCAGGGGCGAGTAGACATTCGGCGCCTTGATGATCGCGGCCAGGGTCGCGGATTCGGCGAGATCGAGGTCGGCGGCCTCTTTCCCGAAGTAGTGACGCGCCGCCTCGCCGACGCCGGTGATCGCGATCGCCCCTTCCCGGCCGAGGTAGATCTCGTTCAGGTACGCCTCGAGGATCTCGTCCTTCGAGTAGCGGGCATCGAGGATGATCGCGAGCACCGCCTCGATCGCCTTGCGCTTGAACGTCCGCTCGGGCGAGAGATAGAGGTTCTTGACGAGCTGCTGCGTGAGCGTCGAGCCCCCCTGTTTCGCGCCGCCCCGCATGTTCGAGAGAAACGCCCCGAAGCTGCGCTTGATCGACACCCCCGCGTGCCGGTAGAAGTCGCGGTCTTCGGTCGCGAGAATCGCGTCCGTCAGCGTTCGGGGGACCTCCGACAGGCGCACGAGCGTCCGGTCCTCGACGTCCTCGCCGAACACCGAACCGAGAAGCTCCGGTTCCACGACCACCGCCGCGATGGCCGCGCCCTTTTCGTCCCGAACGGACGCCACGCGGCCGCCCGAGAACTGGACGGTCGCCGGAAATCCGGGGAAGTCGTGCCCCGGATAGCGAAAGCGGCGCGTGAAGAGCTCCACCGTGTCGCCGCGCCGGCGGTAATGGCCCGGCCGGGCGGGAAGGACGTCATCGCGCTGGTACAGGAGCCGGTCGAGCTTCGCCGTGAGCTTCTCGGGCGAGCCGCCGTCGCCCGTTCTCACGGCCAGCATGTCGGAGTAGATCCTCGAAGGCAGGCTCCAGCGGCGCCCCTCGAAGCGGGACACGACCACGGACGTGAAGTACGCGACGAAGAGAAGGCCTCCGAGGACCATCGCGCCGAGCACGGCGAGAATCGGGACGCGATGGCGGTACACCCAGAGGTGGAGCGAGACGCGCTTGGGGCGGGGAGAGGTCCAGGTCGGCATGCGGGGAGAGGAGCATAACGGAGCTGTCAGCTTTCAGCTCTCAGCTCTCAGCTCTCAGTTGTCAGTCATCAGTTCTCAGTTGTCGGTTGGCAGTTGTCAGTTCTCAGTCATTCGTTGTTCGTTCCCCGAGCGATAACCAATCCCGGGGCGCCTCCGATTCCCTCCGAGTTGACCGCGGAGTACCGC
>JALYUA010000001.1 GCA_030854005.1 Acidobacteriota bacterium | reverse complement strand
CGCCGGTCGAGGGAACGGTGGCCCGCGGGATGCTCCGGGCGGACTCCCGGCTGTACGCGGGGAAAGAGGGCAACGCGCTCGTTTCCGTGTTTCCGCTGCCCGTCACGCGACCGCTGCTCGAACGGGGCCGCCAGCGCTACAACATCTATTGCGCGCCCTGCCATGACCGGACCGGGGCCGGCAACGGCATGGTCGTGCAGCGCGGGTACCGCCAGCCGCCGTCGATTCACATCGACCGCCTCCGGGAACAGCCCGTCGGCCATTTCTTCGACGTGATCACCAACGGCCTCGGAGCGATGCCCGACTACGCCGCCCAGATTTCCGTGGAGGACCGCTGGGCGATCGTCGCGTACGTGAGAGCGCTGCAGCTCTCCCAGGGCGCGCGCGTCGCCGACGTCCCGCCCGAGAGCCGCGCCGAGCTCGACCGCGCGAAGCCCACGGGCGAGCCGTCTCCCGCCTCTCCGGAATATCCGACCCTCTACAAGAGCGCGCCGATGCGGGGCAGCGGCGCGGGGAGCGTCGGCGGCCAGGTGGATCCCGGCGCGACGGCAGGCGGCGTGAAGGCGAAGCCCCCGAAATGATCGATCCCGCGGTTTCGACCGGCCTTCACGACGCGATCGCGCGCGCGCGGCGTCCCGCCTTGATCGCCGGGGCCCTGGGAATGATCGCGTGCGCGGCGGGATACTTCCTGGCGCCCGCCGCCTTCTTCCCGTCCTATCTCTTCGCCTGCATGTTCTGCCTGGGGCTGGCGCTCGGCTGCCAGGCCGTCCTGATGCTGAATCACGTCACGGGAGGCGCCTGGGGCATTCCGATCCGACGCTCCCTCGAGGCGGGGACGCGGACGCTCCCCGTCATCGCCCTCTTCTTTCTGCCGCTGCTGCTGGGCATTCGGACGCTGTACGAGTGGGCGCGTCCCGAAGACGTGGCGCACGACGCCATCCTCCGCCACAAGGCGGTCTACCTGAACACCGGCTTCTTTCTCGCCCGCACGGTGCTCTGCTTCGCCGCCTGGATGGCCATCGCGTTTTTCCTGAATCGCTGGTCGCGGGAGCAGGACGAGAAGCCCGCGCGGGGATTGTCGCGGCGGCTCCAGCTTCTCTCCTCCGCCGGGCTCGTCGTCTACGGCCTGACGATCACGTTCTTTTCCATCGACTGGGTCATGTCGCTCGAGCCGCACTGGTACTCGACCATGTACGGGGTCCTCTTCATCGCGGGCCAGGCCCTGTCCGGCTTCGCCTTCGTCATCGCGCTGACCGTCGCTCTCGCGCGCTACGCGCCCCTGTCCGGGTTCATTCAGCGGAAGCACTTCCACGATCTCGGCAAGCTCATGCTCGCCTTCGTGATGTTCTGGGCGTACGTCTCGTTCTCGCAGTACCTGATCATCTGGTCGGGCAACCTGCCGGAGGAGATCCCGTGGTACCTCCGGCGGCTCCAGGGGGGCTGGGGCTGGTTCGGGATGGCGCTGATCCTCTTCCACTTCGTGCTGCCGTTCCTGCTCCTTCTCCCCGCGACGGCGAACCGAAACCCGAAGATCCTGAGCTCGGTCGCCCTGCTCGTCGTCTTCATGCGCTTCGTGGACGTCTTCTGGCTGGTGCGGCCCGCCGCGACCCCGGGGCATTTCACGCTGCGCTGGATGGACATCGCGGCGCCCGTCGGGATCCTCGGCCTCTGGCTGTTCGTCTTCCTCGGACAGCTCCTGCGCCGCCCCCTTCTCCCCGTCAACGACCCGGAATTCGCCGCCGCCCTGGAGCATGGAGCCGATGGAGCACACTGACCCGCGGCCGGGACCCGGCCACGAGCGCAACGACGTCTCGACGCGCGGCGTCGTGCGGTTTCTCGTCGCGCTCGCCGTGTCCGCGGTCGTGATCCAGCTCGGGATCTGGGGCATGTTCCGCATCCTCGCGCGGCAGTCCCGCAGCCAGGACCGGCCGCTCACGTCCTCCGTCGCCCGCGCCATGAAGCGGCTGCCTCCTGCCCCGCGCCTGGAGGACCGGCCGCTCGCGCCCCGCACGAAGTTAAACGCGCAGGAGAACGCGCGGCTCACGACCTATGGATGGGTGGATAAGAACGCGGGGACCGTGCACATCCCGATCGACAGGGCGATGGATCTTCTCTCGCAGCGCGGCCTTTCGGAGCGGGCGGGACCTCCGCCGCCCCCTGTCCCGGCCGCCACCGCTGCGGTGGCCACCCCGCCCGCGCGCGGAGCGGGGAAGAAATGACCCGCCGCCGCGGCGCCGCCGTTCTGCCCGCTGTGCTTCTCGCCCTCGCGGCGCCGGCTCTTCTCCGGGCGCAGGCGGCCCGCCCGGATCCGGGGCTCACCTCGATGATGCGCCCGGCGATCCTGAAGGACGTCGGCATCGAGCAGCGCCTGGGGTCTTCCGTGCCGCTCGACGTGATCCTTCAGGACGAGCAGGGAAGGCCGGTGCGCCTCGGGCAGTACTTCGGATCCCGTCCCGTCATCCTCGTGCTCGCCTATTACAACTGCCCGATGCTGTGCACGCAGGTGCTGAACGGGCTCGTCTCCTCGATGCGCGCCCTGTCGTTCGACGCCGGGAAAGAGTTCGAGGTCGTCACGCTGAGCTTTGACCCGCGCGACCGCCCCCGGGACGCCGCAGCCAAAAAGGAGCCGTACCTGCGCGAGTACAACCGGCCGGGGGCGGCGGCGGGGTGGCACTTCCTGACGGGCGGGCCCGGATCGATCGAGCGCGTCGCGTCGGCGGTCGGGTTCCGGTTCCGCTGGGACAACGACCTCGCCCAGTTCGCGCACGCGAGCGGCATCTTCGTTCTGACGCCGGACGGAAAGCTGTCGCGCTATTTCTTCGGGATCGAGTACGCCCCCCGCGACCTGCGGCTCGGCCTGATCGAGGCGTCGAACCGGAAGATCGGCAACCCGGTGGACCAGATCCTCCTGTATTGCTACCACTACGACCCGAAGGTCGGGAAGTACGGCGCCGTCATCATGAACATCGTGCGCCTGGCGGGAGTCGGGGCCGTCCTGATCCTCTCGACGTTCCTGTTCGTGATGTGCCGCCGCGACCGCCGGCGCGACTCCGCCGACCCGGGGCTGTCACGGCCGACGCGCCCCGGCGAGGCCCACTGACGATGCGGCCGGACCTTCCCCTCTTCCCCAGCCAGGCGTCCGCGATGGCGTCCAACGTCGACGCGCTCTATTTCTATCTCCTCGCGGTGAGCGCGTTCTTCTCCCTTCTGATCGCGATCCTGGTGATCTTCTTCGCGATCAAGTTCCGGCGGCGCTCCGAGGACGAATTTCCCGCCGGAAACGAGGGGTCTCTCAAGCTGGAGCTGGCGTGGACGATCATCCCGCTCCTGATCACGATGACGTTCTTCGTCTGGGGAGCGAAGCTCTACTTCACGATGAATCGCCCGCCGAACGACGCGACGCAGATTTTCATCGTGGGCAAGCAGTGGATGTGGAAGCTGCAGCACCAGGATGGACAGCGCGAGATCAACGAGCTCCACGTCCCCGTGGGCACGCCGGTGCGGCTGACCATGACCTCGGAAGACGTCATCCACAGCTTCTTCATCCCGGCCTTCCGCATGAAGATGGACGTCGTCCCCGGCCGGTATACGCAGCAGTGGTTTCGGGCGACGACACCCGGCGACTTCCACATCTTCTGCAGCCAGTACTGCGGGACCAAGCACTCCGCGATGATCGGAACGGTCCACGTGATGGAGCCGACGGCGTTCCAGGCGTGGCTCTCGGGCGGCAGCGGGAGCGAGTCGCTCGCCTCGGCCGGCTCGAAGCTCTTCCAGCAGCACGCGTGCAACACGTGCCATCGCAACGACTCGCAGGCCCGCGGTCCGAACCTGGAAGGCCTCTTCGGCAAGCCCGTGCATCTGCAGAACGGCCAGACGGTGACGGCCGACGAGCAGTACATCCGTGAATCGATCCTGATGCCGGCGGCGAAGCTGGTCGTGGGCTACCAGCCGATCATGCCCACCTTTCAGGGGCTGATCAGCGAAGAGGGAATCCTGCAGCTCGTCGCCTACATAAAGTCTCTCTCGCCGAGTCCGGCGGGCGCGGCGCCCTCCCCGGGGGGAATCGCGCCGCCGGTCAAGAATTCATCCCCGGAGCGGGAGGCTCCCAAATAATGGCCGCCGAATTCATTCCCGAAGCCGAGCCGCTGCACCCCCGCGACAACTACCTGAACGTGCGCTACGGCGTCCGCTCGTGGCTCCTGACCCGGGACCACAAGCGCATCGCGCTTCTGTATCTGGCGTCCATCACGTTCTTCTTCTTCCTGGGGGGACTCTTCGCGCTCCTGATCCGGCTGGAGCTGTTGACCCCCGCGGGAGACCTCGTCCAGTCGGAGACGTACAACAAGCTCTTCACGATGCACGGGGTCGTGATGATCTTCTTCTTCCTGATCCCGTCGATCCCCGCGGTTCTCGGCAATTTCCTGATCCCGATGATGATCGGCGCGAAGGACCTGGCATTCCCGCGCCTGAACCTCCTGTCCTGGTACATCTACATCGTCGGCGCGGCGTTCACGATGTGGGCGGTCGTGCATGGCGGGGTGGACACGGGCTGGACCTTCTACACGCCGCTCTCGACCGCGGCCGCGAACGGGCACGTCGTGGCGACGGCCGTCGGGATCTTCATCACCGGCTTTTCCTCGATCCTGACCGGACTGAATTTCATCGTGACGATCCACACGATGCGCGCGCCGGGATTGACGTGGTTCCGGCTGCCGCTCTTCGTCTGGTCCCACTACGCGACGAGCCTGATCATGGTCCTCGGCACCCCGGTGATCGCGGTGACCCTCTTCATGGTCGGGGTCGAGCGCATCTTCCATCTCGGGCTCTTCGACCCCGCGCTCGGAGGCGATCCGGTGCTCTTCCAGCACCTCTTCTGGTTCTATTCGCACCCGGCGGTGTACATCATGATCCTGCCCGCGATGGGCGTGATCTCCGAGGTCGTGACGACCTTTTCCCGCAAGAACATCTTCGGATACCGGTTCGTCGCGTTCGCCTCGGTGGCGATCGCGGTGCTCGGGTTCCTCGTGTGGGGCCACCACATGTTCGTGTCGGGACAGTCCGTCTACGCCGGCATGATCTTTTCGCTGCTCTCGTTTCTGGTGGCGATCCCCTCGGCCATCAAGGTCTTCAACTGGACGGCCACCATGTACAAGGGGTCGATCTCCTGGCGCACGCCGATGCTGTACGCATTCGGGTTCATCGGCCTCTTCACGATCGGCGGATTGACGGGACTGTTCCTGGCCACGCTCGGGGTCGACGTCCACGTGCACGACACCTACTTCATCGTGGCGCACTTCCACTACATCATGGTGGGCGGCGCGATCATGGGGTACCTCGGCGGAATGCACTACTGGTGGCCGAAGATCAGCGGAAAGATGTATCCCGAGGGATGGGCGCGCTTCGCGGCGCTGATCGTTTTCATCGGCTTCAACCTGACGTTCTTTCCCCAGTTCGTCCTCGGGTACCTCGGCATGCCTCGGCGTTACCACGCGTACCCGCCCGAGTTCCAGGTGCTGAACGTCATGTCGACCGCCGGCGCGTCCGTGCTCGGCGTCGGTTACATCATCCCGATGATCTACTTCATCTGGTCGATGCGGTACGGACCGAACGCGCCCGCGAATCCCTGGCGGTCGACCGGCCTCGAGTGGCAGACCTCCTCGCCGCCCCCGACGGAGAACTTCGCGGTGCCCCCCGTCGTGACGTCGGACCCGTACGTGTACGCGCCGGAGGTCGAAGTCGTTGGCTGACGCGCGCCCGCTCCCGCCCGGTGACGGCAACGGCCCTGCAAGGGGGCCGGGGGCCGGCGGCCCTCCGACCGGGCCCGCCTATCTCCAGCACCACTTCGACAGCCTGGTGCAGCAGAAGGACGCCTCCTCGCTCGGGATGTGGCTGTTCTTAGTCACCGAGATCCTCTTCTTCGGCGGGCTCTTCCTCGCCTACACGATCTACCGCTGGTCGTACCCGCTGGCGTTTGCCGA
>JALYUA010000314.1 GCA_030854005.1 Acidobacteriota bacterium | reverse complement strand
AACCGGCAGCGCGAGGAGATCTACACGCTCCGCCGCGAGATCCTCCAGGGCCACCAGGGAAAAGACGACGTCCTGCGTCTCGCGGAGACGATCTTCGACGCGAGCTTCAACCGGCATCTCGACCCGGAAAAGGGCGCCGACGAATGGGATCTGACCGGTTTCGGGATGGACCTCAAGGAGTTCTTCGGCCTCGACGCGCCCGACCTCGCCGGAAAGGACCGGGACGCCATCCGCGACGAGATGCTCGAGCTGATCTCCATCCGATACAACGACAAGGAATCCCTGCTCGGCGACGAGACGATGCGGCTCCATGAAAAGTTCGTGATGCTGCAGGTCGTCGACCAGCAGTGGAAGGATCACCTCCTCGCGATCGACCACTTGAAAGAGGGGATCGGGCTGCGCGGCTACGGGCAACGCGATCCGCTGGTCGAGTACAAGAAAGAGTCGTTCGAACTCTTCACGGTCATGAAGGAGCGCATCGAGGACCAGATCGTCCAGTACCTCTTCCGTCTCCAGCCCGTCATGCGGGAAGCGGAGGGCGAGGTGGCCGAATCGCGTCACGATCCCGTTCCGCTGCCGCCCCGGCGGCCCGCCGCCAACGTGAACTACTCCTACGGCGCCGCGGCGTCCGGCGGACAGGATGCGAAGGTCGAGACGGTCCAGCGACAGGCGCCGAAGGTCGGACGAAACGACCCCTGCCCGTGCGGCTCCGGCAAGAAGTACAAGAAATGCCATGGCGCGGAAGGCGGCCCCGCGGGCGGCGGAGGCGCCAAGGGAGGCGCCAAGCGGCCCGGAGCGGAAGCGGAGGCGGGCGCCTGATGGCTGTCCGAAAGACGATCCGGGCCGCGCGAGGCGCCGCCCGGTCCTCTCTGGATCGCGAAATCCCTCTGGCGCTCACCTTCGACGACGTCCTCCTCCTCCCCGCCCACTCGAGGGTCCACCCGCGCGAGGTGGACCTCTCGACGCGCCTGACCGACGGGATCGGGTTGAACGTCCCGATCATCTCCGCCGCCATGGACACCGTCACGGAGTCCCGGCTCGCGATCGCCATGGCGCAGCAGGGCGGCCTCGGGATCATTCACAAGAACCTCACGATCGAATCTCAGGCGGCCGAGGTGGACAAGGTCAAGAGATCCGAATCCGGCATGATCGTCGACCCGGTGACCTGCCGCCCCGAGCAGAAGATCTCGGAGGCGCTGCTCGTCATGTCGCGATTCAAGATCTCGGGAGTTCCCGTCGTCGACGACCGCGGGAAGCTCATCGGCATCCTGACCAACCGGGACCTGCGGTTCGAGACGCGGATGGACCTTCCGATCTCGACGCGGATGACCAAGGACCACCTGATCACGACTCCGGTCGGGACGACGCTCGAGCAGGCGAAGGAGCTTCTTCACGAGCATCGGATCGAGAAGCTCCTCGTGGTCGACCGGGCGGGAAACCTGAAAGGGCTTATCACGGTCAAGGACATCCAGAAGGCGATCAAGTATCCCAACGCCGCGAAGGATCCCCTCGGGCGCCTGCGCGTGGGTGCGGCGGTCGGGGTTTCCCGCGACATGCTGGACCGGGCGCGCGCGCTCGTCCAGGCGAAGGTGGACGTCCTCGTCCTCGACTCGTCGCACGGCCACAGCCAGGGGGTTCTCGACGCCCTGAAGCTCTTGAAGAGCAAGATCCCTTCGACGCCGGTCATCGCGGGCAACGTCGCGACGGAGGCGGGAGCGCGCGACCTGGTGCGGCGCGGCGCGGACGCCGTCAAGGTCGGCATCGGCCCCGGCTCGATCTGCACGACGCGGGTCGTCACGGGAGCCGGGGTCCCGCAGATCCACGCGATCCGCGAGTGCGCCCGTGCGACCGGCAACGGCCGCATCCCGTTGATCGCCGACGGCGGAATCAAGTTTTCCGGCGACGTCACGAAGGCGATCGCCGCCGGTGCGCACCTCGTGATGGTGGGCTCTCTGCTGGCGGGAACGGAGGAGTCTCCCGGAGAGACGATCCTCTACCAGGGACGGACCTTCAAGGCGTATCGGGGCATGGGCTCCCTGGGCGCGATGAAGGCGGGTTCGTCCGACCGCTATTTCCAGGAGTCCGTGGAGACCGACAACGCCGGGATCGGCGCGAACGGAAACGGATCCTCTCTCTCGAAGCTCGTCCCCGAGGGAATCGAAGGCATGGTGCCGTACAAGGGAAGCGTCGAGGCGCTCGTGCACCAGATGACGGGAGGAATCCGGAGCGGGATGGGGCTCGCCGGCTGCGCGACCATCGAGGAGCTGCGCACCCGGGCGCAGATGATCCGGATCACGTCGGCGGGCCTGAAGGAATCCCACGCGCACGACGTGATCATCACGAAGGAAGCGCCCAACTACAGCGGCGAGAAGGCCTGACGGCCGGCGCGAACCGAATCAGTCCGAAGGCTCGCGGTCCTTGGCCGCCTTTCGCTTCCGGCGCGCCTCTTCGTTGGCGCCCTCTTCCTTCGCCCACTTCTCCTGCCTTTTTTTCATGATGTGCTCGAGCCTCCGGGCGAGGTCCGCCTCCTCCCCCGAGGACCGCGGCCTGTAGTACCGGCGCCCCTTGAGCGTCTCCGGAAGGCATTCGATCCCCCCGACGCCTTCCGGCTCCGCGTGCGCGTACCGGTAGCCTTTTCCGTAGCCGACCTGCTTCATCAGGCGCGTGACCGCGTTGCGGATCACCGACGGCACGGGCTCCGCAGGCTTTTCGGCCACGTCGCGCTTCGCCTCGTTCTCCGCCTCGTAGAGCGCGTTGGATTTCGGAGCCATGGCGCAATAAACCGCCGCTTGGGCAAGAGCCAGAGAGCCCTCGGGGAGGCCGAGAAACTCGAACGCTTCCTTGGCGTCCAAAGCGACGCGCAGCGCGCGGCTGTCGGCGAGGCCGACGTCCTCCGAGGCGAACCGGACGATGCGGCGCGCGAGGTAGAGCGGCTCCTCCCCCGCTTCCAGCATCCGGACCAGCCAGTAGATCGTGGCGTCGGGGTCGGACTCCCGCATGGACTTGTGGAGCGCGGAGATCAGGTTGTAGTGCTCCTCGCCCGCCTTGTCGTAGAGGAGCACCTTGCGCTGAAGCAGCTCGCGAAGCCGCGCCGCCTCGATGCGCTTCGTCTTGCCGGCCTCCGCGTCCGCGGCCGCGGCTTCGAGGAGATTCAGCGCCCGGCGCGCGTCGCCGCCAGACGTCTGCGCGATGAACGAGAGCGCCTCGTCGTCCATCCGGAAGTCTCGCGCGCCGAGGCCGCGCGACAGGTCCCGCAACGCCCGGCTCGCGATCCGCGCGACCGCTTCCGGTGAGAGGGGGTCGAGCACCACGACCTTGCAGCGGGAGAGGAGAGCGCCGTTCAATTCGAACGACGGGTTCTCCGTGGTAGCGCCGATCAGCACGATCTCGCCCGACTCGATGAACGGAAGAAACACGTCTTGCTGCGCCCGGTTGAACCGGTGAATCTCGTCCAGGAAAAGAATCGTCCGCTGGCCCGTGGCGGCGCGAAGCTTGCGGGCGCCCTCGAGCACCTCGCGCATCTCCTTGACGCCGGTCGCGACCGCCGAGTACGAGAGAAACGCGGAGGATGTGTGCGCTGCGATCAGACGCGCGAGCGTGGTCTTCCCGACTCCCGGCGGCCCCCAGAAGATCAGGGAGGGGATCCGGTCCTCGGCGAGAGCGCGCCGCAGGAAACCGTTGGATCCCACGACCTCTTCGGGGCCCTCGACTTCGTCCAGGGAACGCGGGCGCATCCGATCCGCGAGAGGCGAATCGGGGGCCGCGACCTGAGCCGTGCGGCGGGACGGTTCGGCGTCGAAGAGATCGCTCATGCCGACTCGAGCTCCCGGCGGCACTTCTCCGAGCACACAGGCAGCCACTCGCTCCCCCGCCGCCCGGCGATCGCGAGCCGGCGGTCGATCCATGTCCCGCACACCGGATCCCGCACCATCTCTCCCTGGACCGCCGGACGCCCCGGATTCGGGCGGGAAGACAGCGCCCGGAGAACGAATCCGATCAGCCGCAACGCCAGCAGGATCGCGAACAGCAGGAACAGGAAGATCGCGACGCGGGCCATGATTATCCCGCCCGGAGCCGGGAGATCTGTTCCTGGATGCGGTCGGTATTGGGGATGTCGGGATACCGGCGTTTCAGCTCGTCGAGCGCGCGCTGCGCCGCGGCGGCGTCCTTCTCATCGAACGCGTGAATCAGGACGAGGTTCAGCAGGGCCTGCCACTGCGCCGGGTCCGCCGCGCGCGCGCGCTCGAAGGTCGCGATCGCGCGCCGGAACTCCCCCCGATTCCGGTACGCGGCCGCGAGGTCGGAGAGCAGCGCGCCGTCCTTCGGCGACTTGCGCAGCGCCTTCTCGTAGGCGTTGACCGCCTGGTCCCAGTCCTCGGCGTCGTAGTACGCGTTGCCGAGGGCCGTCCAGAGGCGCGGGTTTTCCGGATCACGCGCGATCTCGGCCCGCAGCGAGTCGGCGGCCCCGCCCGCCGCCGCGACCGATGCGGAGGGTCCGAGAGGGCCGGCGCCCGGCGGCTGGCCGGCACCGCCGGCGAAATAGCCCCCGATGAATCCGAGAAGGAGTCCCACGAAGAGAGGCGCGAAGGCCGATGCGAGCCGCCCCCGGGAGACCGCTGCGAGGGGCGCCGGAGTTCCGGGTTCGCTCATGGGTTCTCGTCCGCCGCGTTCTCGTCCCGGGCCGCGCTCCATCTTCCCGATCCGGGTCCGCCGGTCCCGAAGCTCGTGCTCTCCCAGGTCCCCGCGATCGTGCGCCCGTCCCGGGCGATGCGGCCGTAATAGACGGTCGAAAAACCCAGCTTCGAGTCGACGCGTTCGACCTTCAGCCGGTCGTTGATGAGGGTGCCGCGCAGGGATCCCGAGTACCCGCCTTCCAGGGTGTAGTCCCCGGTCACGAGCGTCCCGTCGAGCGCCATGCGAAACGTGCCCTTCTGGTCGCCGGGATCGAGGAGGATGGCCCACCGGCCCGAAACACCGTCGGGCTTGCGCGGAGCGAGCTCCGTTTCGAGTACGGCGACCGATCGGCGCCGCTCGACGACCCGGTCCGCGAGGATCCGACGTCGCTCGAGAAGCATTCGGGCCTCCTGCTCCGTGGAGTTTAAGGTGTCCTCCCGCCGGGCCACCTCCTCCGCTCCGATGTCGGACCGGGTCGCCCCGTCCGCGACCGCCCGCGCCGCGGCCGAGAGCTGGGCGAGCGCGGTCTCCAGTCGCCGGGTGGAATCCGCCAGCGCTCGCGCATCCGTCGCCAGCCTCCGGCGTTCCCGAGCGAGGTCGGCGCGCAGCCCTTCGGAGACGGCGTCCGCGGAGGCGATCGCTGCGCCGCCCAGGAAAAGAAATAGCGCCATGAGGGTCTTCCCCATGGCGCTATTTTAGTTCCTCGGCGCGATCGCCGCTCGGGCGCCTCGCGGCACCCCGCCTTTAGTGAGCGGCCGCCTTCGAGGCCGCCGACTTGGTCAGAGCCCGGTCGACCTGCCGCTCGACCTCCTGCTCATCCAGCCCGTTGATCACGGCGATCTCCGAGACGATCAGGTACTTCGCCCGCTCATACATCTTCTTCTCGCGGAACGACAGGGTCTTGCGCGAGCTGATGAAGTTGAGCGTCTTCAAGACATCCGCGATGTCGTAAAGCTTTCCGCTCTTCATCTTGTCGAGGTTCTGCTTATAGCGCCCCTTCCAGTCGCCGGACGCCGAGAACCGGCTGTCCGCCAGCCGCTTCATCAAGCCCGTGATGTCCTTGCGCTGGGTCAGACGCCGCAAACCGATCAGATCCGTGTTCCCGATGGGCACCATCACCCTGGAATTGTTCGACAGAAGACGGAGGTGATAGAAGCTTCGGGGCGAAACCGGGCCCGTTGCGAAGCCCTCGCCGATCTTTTCCACGACCGAGACGCCGTGGTTGGGGTAAACCACCTTCTCTCCCACTCTGAAGCTCAAAGAGTCCTCCTGTTCAATAAATACAGAAGCTGTCGAACCGCCGATTATAGGGCCAAACCTCGGAAAATGCAACGTTTAGAGGCGTGTGACCGGGTGGAGTCGGAGACGTTTCGCCGGACAAAACGCGTGTTACGAGTCGTTTAGACGTTCGGCGATTCACGCTCGAACAGGCGCGAAAGCCCTGCCGAAGTGTCCGCGCGCCCGGGGGTGCGTCGGCGGTCCTCACCCGGGGACCCGGTCAACGGCGGCGTTCCCAACCCCGGGCCGCTGCGGCTATCATCGGCGGCCCCGCCGGAGTGGTGGAATGGCAGACACAGGGGACTCAAAATCCCCCGCTCGCAAGGGCATGAGGGTTCGAATCCCTCCTCCGGCACCAGCGTTTAAGAGCGGTCTGGACGTCGGGGAGGCGGACAAAAGGGAGGCGGACCCAAGGATCCGCCTCCCGGAAGCGGCGTCTAGAACCGGACCCCGACGGAGGCCCGGAAAGTTCGCGGGAGCTGGTATCCGCCCGGCGCGATCGCCTTGCCGAAGTTGGGGCCGGGGCTGTAGTTCGCGCCCGTGCCTGCGGGCCCCTGCACCGGCGTGTCCGTCCGGGGGTTGAACGGGCTGTAAGCCGCGGTGCCGGCGGTGTTGGCCGTGTTGACCGTCAGATCGGAGTCGATGCCGAGCCGGCCGCCCGTGAAGGCCTTCTCGTTGAACACGTTCAAGAGCTCCGGCCGGATGAAAAGCTCCAGGTTCTTGAACACCTTGACCGCGACGTTCATGGCGAGGTCCGTCCTCGTCACGGTGTCGGTGCGCAGGGCCCCGCGAGCCGTGAAGTAGTAGAGCTCGTTTGTCGGGGGCGCCTGATAGCCGGGGTTCGCGACGTAGAACTGCGCGGCGGCGTTGCGCGTGTTGATGAGCGCATTAGCGTCGTACGCCCGTCCCGAATCGACCGTTTCGAGAGCGGTCAGCGTGAAGCTCGCGAACGAGGTCTTGAAGTCGTACCCCGCCCAGAGCTTCGCCCGATGGCGCTGGTCGCCGGCCAGATAACCCGAAGAGTTGTTGGCGCTGCGCGCGAAATCGAGGTACTCCGGATAGTCGAGAGAGCCGGTGATGGGACCGCTGCCGAAGTTCTCGCCGTCGAAGTTCCCCGTCAGCCGCGACCAGGTGTACCCGCCGCCCGCGAAGAGAGGAAAGGCGAACCGGTAGTTGTACTGGAACTGGACCGCCTCGTACTTGCGGTCGAGCTTGTTGGTGTTCTCGATCACGCCCTTGTCGAAGACCAGGCCGAACTGGTACGGCGCGACGCCGGTGGTGAGATCGGTGCGCGTGGCGTAGAAGTCATCCCAATCGCGATAGATGAAGTCGATCTTGGCGACGCCGCGCGAACCGATGGCGGAGCCGAATCCGACCGTGTACTCCTTGACGTTTGGACTCTTGAGCGAGCCCTCGGGAATCACGGCCGTGAGGCCGGGCACCGTCGGATTGCCGCGGGTCGGCCTCACCGTCGTCCCGCCGACGCTGTTGAACCACGCGAATACGGCGTCGATGGCCTGCGCGTTCGTCAGGAGTGATCCGGTCGGGGCGGCCGGGTCGCAATTGATGCACGGACCGCGATAGAGGTAGTCGAAGTTGGCGGGCTGCCCCGCGGGAGACGCGGAGTCTCCGATCGAATCGGACAGCTGCGCGACGTACTGGGCGTATCCGGCGTTCACCACGAACCGCCCGTCGGCCAGGACGTCGAACTGAGCGGCGAGCCGCGGTGAGAAGGCGTGATCGTTCGAGACCGTAAAGCCGCGGCTGTCCCGGCCGTTGTTCCTGTCGTACCGCACGCCGAGGTTGAAGCTCCAGTGCTTGTTCAGAGCGATCTTGTCGTTGAAGAACACCGAATCCGTCTGGAAGTCGGTGCCGGACGTTTCCTGGAAGAGCGGCGTCCAGCGGATGAACGTGGAAGTGTCGTTCTGAAACACGGGAAAGACATTCGAGCCGCGGATGTACGCGCTCGTGCCGAAGATCCGGAAGTCGCTGCCCGACTGGTGGTTGTTGGCGAACCGGAAGTCCTTGAAGTGCTCGTACCCCACCCGGACGTCGTGGCTGCCTGCGGCCGCCGTCGAGAGGAAATAAGAACCCTTCGCGCTCCACGACTGATTGTCCCGCCGCTCCGGAGTCGCGTTGGAGAAGGTCGCGCAGTTGTACCGCGCGTTGTTCCGCGAGCGGTCCAGCAGGAGCGTCCCCCGCTCCAGATCGGTGAACGCGCAGCCGCCGCCTTCGAAGGTGAACTTCTTCTTCGAGTACTGCGCCTCGACGAACACCTTGCTCGACAGGACCCCGTTGTAATTCGCGGAGAGAAGCGTGTTGGGCAGGTCGCGATCGGTCAGGCTGTCCAGGTCGAGGATGTTCGTCGTGAATCGGTTGTTCGTCTCGTGGTTCTTGATGTCGATGTAGTTGACGACGACGTTGTGCTGCGGGGTGATCGCCCCGGTGAGCTTTCCCTCGTAACGCTTTTCGTCGGTGCCGTGCGTGTACGCCTGCGGGGTCGGGTTGACGCTCCCGGGTCCGGCGGTCAGGCGCGTCTGGTTGCTGTCCGTCAGCGCCGCCTGACGGCCGGCCGCGAAGAACCAGAGTCGGTCGCGGAAGATCGGACCTCCCAGCGTCTCCTCGTACGTCTCGTTGACTTTGTCGACGCGAGGATCCGCGAGCGACGTGGAGACGCCCCGGTGTCCGGCGCCGTTGTTGTAGGGATCATTTTCCGTCCACTTGTCGTTCGTGAACGTCGTCCGGAAGGATCCCGAGAGCGTGTTGCCGCCCGACTTCGTGATCGCGTTGACGACGCCGCCGCTGAATCGCCCGTATTCGGCGGAAATGCTCCCGGTCAAAACCGTCGTCTCCTGGATCGCGTCTTCGATGAACAGGTCGTGGGGCTGCCCGCGGAGGTTCTCGTTCGCGACGACTCCATCGACCGTGAACAAATTCTCGAACGACTGGCCGCCGGAGATCGTGATCGCGACGTTAGCGGCGCGGTCGTTCCCGGAGGGACCGTTGTTGTTCACGCCCGGCGCCAGTTGCGTGATCGCCGTCAGGGTCCTGCCGACGGGGAGGCTCTCGATGAGCGGCTTCTTGTAGTTCGCCGCCACCTGGGTGTCTTCGAGGATCGCCGCCGGGTTCGCTTCGGCGCCGGAGACCGTGACTGCTTCCGCCACCGACGAAGGGCGGACGTCCTGATCGACGCGCGAGGTCCGAGAGGCCGAGAGAGTCACTCTCTGCTCCGCCGGCTGCATGCCCTGGAGCTCGAACGTCACGGTGTAGTCGCCGGCCGGGAGGAGGTTGAAGATGTAGTCGCCATTGGCGTTCGTAACGGTCGTGCGTTTTCCCTGGAGCGCCGGCGAGGCCACGGAGACCGTGACGCCGGCGACCCCGCCTCCCGGTCCCGCCGTCACTTTGCCGGTCAGCGTCGCCGTGGGGATCCCCTGCCCCGCCAGAGGCGCGACGACCGCAACGACCAGAAGCGCACCCAGGAGCGCGCGGAACAATCGGCTCCGAATTCCGAAGAGACTCTGCCGCCGGGCGTCCCGTTCGGTGCACAACATCGATGACCTCCCGCTCTCTCGGAGCGCGTTTTGAAAACGTGAACTCAGGCGCGCAGAGAGCAACGCAGGTGCCACGAGCGCCGGCAGAAACGGCGGGACGAGACGCCGGGCGGGGCGTACCGATACCCGATTTTCGGGGACGAAAAGTTGGGACGGAATCCGGGCTTCTGCTTTTTGAATTCGCGGTCAGATTTGTGGAGCGTGTGAGACAGGCGATCGACCGACCGGAGCGACAGGACCGATGTACTCAACGGGCAAGAGGACCGGGCGTCGAAGCCGAGACTCGCGAGCCGCCTCCGATCGTCGCCGGCTCACGCTCGACGCTCGGCGCTCAACATTCCTCC
>JALYUA010000309.1 GCA_030854005.1 Acidobacteriota bacterium | reverse complement strand
CCGGCCCGGTGAATTTGCCCGCGGCCTGGCCGGCCGGAGCAGCGCCGGCGGCGGAAGCTCCGGCGGGAGCCGGAGACCCCGCGGGAGACGCCGCGCCCGGCGCGGGAGGAGCGGACCCTTCGGCGGCCGCGGGCGGGGCGTTGCCCGCCGGCGCCGTCTCGGTCGTTCCCGAAGGACCTTCGACTCCGATCGACTTCGCCTTCGGGGTCGCCAGGCCCGCGAAGCGGTCGCGGACCTTCTCCATCCCTTCCGTCGACACAGGAGGAGCGGAGAGGAGCTGGGCCGCCTCGCTCATGCCTCCCATCGCGCTGCCCTGGCGCGCCCGGATCTCGGAGTAAGCGCGATAGACGTCGCACGCCGCGGTGCAGGTGCTGCCGAACCGCGAGCAGGTGTCGTTCGCGTTCATGCCCGGGTTGCAGTCGTTGGCGAGCTCTTCGAAGTTCTTCCGGCACGAGCCCGGCTGGAAGACGTCGCTGTCGCGGGTTCCGACGGTCCAGAGCTTTCGGGGCGCCATCGGAGCGGGGCGGTAGAAGAACTGCTTCATCGTGCCGCGGCCGGGCAGATTCGTGTAGGTCCAGATCTCGAGATCCCGGAACATTCGGTCGCAGCCGGCGACCTTGTCGAGCGAGCCGGGCTCGCCATAGCGCAGGACCATGCGGCCGGCGTCGTTGCGCCACCCGTCGTAGGTCGTGTCGGCGAGCTGCCGGAGCTCCTCGTAACGCTGCCGGTACCCGGGTCCCATCGGAAAGGCCAGGTTCTGCCGCTCGCGGCGGGCCCAGAATTCGTCCTTGAAAATCTCGCGCTGGTGCGGCTCGGTGAGCTCGAGGAAGAGCTTCTCCTCGTCGGGCAGGATGATGGGAGCGACGAACTCCGTCAGCCATTTCCGCTCGTCGTCGGGCATCGCGGCGAGCGCGGCCTTCTTCGAGAGCGGCGCCTGGACGGGTGCTGACGGCGCGGGGACGGGCGCCGACGGCGCGGGGACGGACGGCGGATTCTGCGCGAGAGAGGTTCCGACTGCGGCACAGCAGAGAAGGACCGAGACCGCGATGCGGGAAACCGGGATCATCGTCTCGGATCTTAACTCTCCGGATTCAGCCGGGTATTCCTTCACCCTCCCTTTACGTTCGCGGAATCGGGGATAATCCTATCGAGGTCGAGCCGAGGTCGAGCCCCCGGGGTTTGGACCTCTCGCCCACGGGCAGATGATCTATTTCGACAATAACGCCTCCACAAAATTGGATCCCGAGGCCCTCTCGGCCATGGAGGCTGCTTTCCACCTCTTCGGAAATCCCTCGTCTCTGCACGCGGAAGGGCGGCGGGCGCGGCGAGCGGTCGAAGAATCGCGCGAGGAGGTGGCCCGTCTGATCGGCGCCGACCCGGGCGAGGTCTACTTCACCTCCGGCGGGACCGAGGCCAACGCCATGGCAATCTATGGCGCGACGGCGGAGAAGGGCGGCGCCTGGGTGCGCTCCGGCGCCGAGCATCCGTCCGTCCGGGAGGCGGCGTCCGGAATCCCTGTTCGGGTGGTGGACCCCGACCCTTCCGGAGCCCTGGACGCCGGCCGGGTCGTCGAGGCCGTCGATGACGGCACGGCGCTCGTGTCGGTGATGAGCGCCAGCAACGAGTACGGCGGAATCTTTCCCGTCCGCGAGATTGGCCGGGGCGTTCGCGCCCGGGGAGCGCTGATGCACTCCGATGCGGTGCAGGCGGCGGGCCGCGTGCCGGTCGACGTTCGCGCGCTCGAAGTCGATCTGCTCGCCGTTTCCGCGCACAAGCTCCACGGGCCGCGGGGAGCCGGCGCTCTCTTCATCCGCAAGGGGGTGAGGATCGCCGTGCGAACCCCCGGCGGCGGGCAGGAAAAAAGACTGCGCGGCGGGACCGAGAACACCCCCGCGCTCGTCGGCTTCGGAGTGGCGGCGCGCCTGGCGCGGGAGCGTCTCGCCGAGGATGCTCGCGCCGTCGGGGCCCTGAGGGACCGTCTCGAGCGGCGCATCCTCGCCGGCATTCCCGGAGCGCGCGTCATCGGCGCCGGCCATCCGAGGCTTCCCAACACTTCGGCGATCCTCTTCGACGGAGCGCTCGCGGAGACGCTTCTCATGCGGCTGGACCTCGAGGGCGTCGCCGTGTCGGCGGGCAGTGCCTGTTCGAGCGGGACGCTCGCCCCCTCTCCCGCGATCCTCGCCCTCGGGTTCTCGCCGCGCCAGGCCCGGCAGGTCATCCGCTTCTCGCTCTCCCGCAACAACACCGTGGAAGAAGTCGACGCCGTGCTGGAGTGCCTGCCGGCGGCGGTGGCGGCGGTGCGGCTCAGCGCGGATTCGGGTTCGGACGCGCGTGCCCCGGAGGCGGCCGCGGCGGCGGGACGGATTTCCCGATGATCATCGAGTGCGATCGCTGCTACGCCCGGTACCGTTACGACGAGGCGAGGTTCGAAGGGAAAGCGTCCAAGAAGGTCCGGTGCACCAAATGCCTCGCGATCTTCGACATCTTCAACGCCGAGGCGCCACCGGCCCCGGCTCCGGGGGAATCGCTCGCGGAAGACACGGTGCTGCGGCTCGCGGGAGAAGGGGACGAGGCGGACCCCGCGCCCTCGACGCCGAAGAACGCGGCCATCGCGAGGCCGGGAGGCGCGACCCTGCGGATGCCGGCCGAGTCGCGAGTCTCCGTGGCGGTGATCGCGGGTCCCGACTCCGGCCGCATCCATGCCATCGAGAAGCCGCGAGTCGTCATCGGCAGGCACGATGCCGACGTGAACGTCGAAGACCCGGAGATTTCCCGGCACCACGCGGCGATCGAGCTCACCGGCGACACGGTCACTCTGGTCGACCTCGGATCGACCAATGGGACCTTCGTCGGGGAGGAACGCATTCGCGAGGTCGTACTCGAAAACCAGGCAGAGTTCTCGATCGGAGGATCGACCCTGATGCTGATCGTGACCGAGAGGGGAAGTCGAGAGTCGGGCGGCTGACAGCTGACAGCTGACAGCTGATAGCTTTTCCCCATGCGCATCGCCGTCGCCATGTCCGGAGGGGTCGACTCGTCCGTCGCCGCGCTTCTGTTGAAGCGTGAAGGGCACGACGTCGTCGGGCTCTCGATGCAGCTCTGGGACCGGTCGGCGGAGACCGGCCGGACGAGCCGCTGCTGCGCGATCGACGATCTTTCCGACGCGCGACGGGTGGCCTGGGCGCTCGACATCCCGCACTACGTCCTGGACCTCCAGGAAGACTTCGCGGAAACGGTCGTGCGCCCCTTCGTCGCGTCCTACCTGGCGGGCGAGACGCCGATCCCGTGCTCCGCGTGCAACTCGAAAGTGAAGTTTGCGACGCTCTGGGATCGCGCGCGAGGGATGGGATGCGGCGCCGTCGCCACCGGCCACTATGTGCGCACGGCCACGGAACCGGACAGCGGCCGGACCGTGCTGAAGAAGGGAGCGGACCCCGAGAAGGACCAGTCCTACTTTCTCTGGGACCTGACCGGGGAGCAGCTCGCGGCCGCGCGGTTCCCCGTCGGAGCCCTGACGAAAAAGGAAGTGCGGGAGCTCGCGCGCGACGCGGACCTGCCGACCGCGGACAAGGAAGAGAGCCAGGAGATCTGCTTCGTCCCGAAGGGCGATCGCGCCGGCGACTTCGTGCGGGAGCACGCGGGCGCAATGGGACTTCCCCTTCCGACGCTGCCGGGAAGAGTCGAGGATTCGGCCGGACAGCCTCTCGGCTTTCACTCCGGGCACTACCGGTTCACCGTCGGACAGCGCCGCGGCCTCGGCGTCGCCGCCTCCGAGCGTCTTTACGTTCTCTCCGTCGACCCGAAGGAAAATCGCGTGGTGGTCGGTCCGGAGAGCGAGCTCTCGGTCCGCGAGGCGCGCGTCGAGGAGATGCGATTTCCCTCGGGCGGTCCGGTCGGGCCGTTTCGCGCCCGAGCTCGCGTCCGCCACCGCGGCGTCGAGACGCCCGCAACGGTCGTTCCGGGAAAGGGCGGCTCCGGACGCGTCCTCTTCGACGAGCCGGTGCGGGCCGTCGCCCCCGGCCAGTCCTGCGTCTTCTACGACGGGGACATCGTGCTCGGGGGAGGGGTTTTGAGAAGTTGAGAACTTCCCTTCAATTCGTGGGCGACTCGGTTCCGCTCCCCGGCGGAACGGGAAAGTCGGATCGAATCTCGCCGTAGTTCCGCTCATAGATCTCGACGTTCTGCTGGAGCGCCCGGGCGAGCTGCTTGGCGTGGAACGGGGTCGTGAAGACGCGGCTCATCACCTTCACGTCGGGCCGGCCGGGCACGATCCGCCCGAAGTCGATCACGAACTCGGTCGGATTGTGGAGGATGTTGGCAAAGTTCACGTACTGCCCTTCGGCCGTCGCCTCATCGATCGTCACCTTCACCGACACCGGCTTTTCGTCGCTCATTTGGCCTCCGTGGACGATTGTAGTTAAGAGTTAAGAGTGAGAGTTGAGAGTCGAGAGTCCGACGAGGAAGGGAGTCTTCCTTCATCCCCCCATAATGCCGCCGGATGAGCCGAGCGCGTTTTCCAGCCGCGGCGGTGCTTCTGGTGGCGGCCGCGGCGGTCGGACGCGCTCAGGAGGAAACGATTTCTCCAGGTCGAGACTCGCCCGCCTCTCTTCTCGCGGAGGCGGACCGGCATTACGCGTCGCGGCACGCCGGGAGATCCGGCGCCCGCGCGGATCCATCGGAGATCTCCCAGGCCATTGCCCTCTATGAGAGCGCCGGCGCTGCCGGCGGCGAACAGGGCGCGGAAGCGCGGTGGAAGCTGGCACGGTCTCTCTACTTCCTGGGCTCCTACACGGGCCTCGACGAGGCCGGCCAGCGCGCGGTGTTCGAGCGGGCGCGGCGAGCCGGCGAGGAGAGCCTCCGGCTCATGGCCTCCAGGCTCCGCATCGCCGATCTCCGAAAGCTCGACCCTTCCGCGGCGGCCACTGTCCTTCGGGGCGACGGCGATGCCGCGCCGGCGCTCTTCTGGACGGCCGTCACCTGGGGACAGTGGTCGCTCGCATCCGGCAAGGTCGAGGCGGCCCGCAAAGGGGCGGCGCGGCGCATCCGGGACGACTGCCTGACCCTGATCGCGCTCGACCCGGCCTTCGAGGAGGGCGGCGGGTATCGCATCCTCGGCCGGGTGCACGATCAGGCGCCGAGAATTCCCCTGCTCACCGGATGGGTCTCGCGAACGGAGGCGCTCCGGCTCTTGCGCCTGGCGCTCGTCGCGGCGCCGCGGAACTTCGTCAACCGGCACTTCCTGGCGGAAGCGCTCGCCCGCTCCGGCGCGATGAAGGAGGCCGTGGCGATCGAAGAAGGGATCGTTGCCGACGCCGCGGGTCCGACTCATCTCGTCGAGGAGCTTGCGATCCAGGAGGCGGCGCGAAAGAACCTGGCGGCGTGGAGGAGAGGGGGATAGCTGTCAGCTGTCAGTCGTCCCGTCATTCCTCTTCGATCTTCGAGACCCCGGGTTTGCCGGGAAGGTCGCTCAACAGTTCCGCTGCCGTCTTCTTCGACACCGGGTGCCGCCACCCGGGTGCGATTTCGGAGAGAGGAGTCAGAACAAAGCGGCGCGTCGAGATCCGCGGATGCGGGAGCACGGGATCGGGGTGGCTCCTCACGAGGCCGTCGAAGTCGAGGACGTCGAGATCGATTTCCCGCGGCCCGTTCTGAAACCGCGGCACGCGGCCCATGTCGATCTCGATCGAGCGCACGGCTTCGAGAAGCCCTTCCGGCGTGCCTGCCCACGCGATCGCGGCGGCCGCGTTGTAGAAGTCGGGCTGCGCCGGGAAGCCGACGGGATCCGTGCGGTAGAAGGAGGAGACGCGGAGCACGGGACAGCGTCGGGCGAGACGTTCCAGGGCTTCGAGAAGGCGGGCGCGGCGGTCACCGAGATTCGAGCCGAGGCCGAGATACACGACGCGGGGAGACGTCAGTACTCTTCTTCCTCGCGCACCGCCGTCGGGCTGTCGATGATCTCCGCTTCCTCTTCCATCTCGTCGTCATCCGCCGCTTCTTCGGGCTCTTCGACGGGCGCGGGCTCGTCACCGAACTCGTTCGCCGTTTCCTCGGCGACCGGCTCCATCAGGATCGCGCGGCGCGGCGGCCGCGGCGCGGGCGCCGGCGGCTCGTCGAACTTCGCATCCTTCTGGTTGGCTCCGCACTTGGGGCAGATCGCCTCGGGCTTGCCGAGGTTGTAGAACTTCGTCCGGCAGTTGAAGCACTCGAACTTTTTCCCGAGATCGGGCATCGTTTCCTCGAAAGGCCGCTCACCCTAGCACGCAGGTTTTCGGGGGTCAACCGGGGCGGCTTGCGCCGCGCGCGCTGTAGACTCCGGGCTCGCAGGAGGCGTTTATGGCGGTCGTTTCCATCGACTCTCTGCCGGCCTCCGGCCCGGAGCGCGAGCGCGAGTGTTGCCGGGTCCTCGAAGAAGGAAACATTCTTTTGTTCGGCGAGACTCCGTTTCCGATCTCTCCGGCGGACCGCGCCTTTCTCCTGGAGCGTCGTCAGGCCGACGCCGGCTATCACAAGAACATCGCCTATCGCCCGAAGAGCGACCGCGTGACCGGGGTCGCGCGCCAGCGTCCCGACGACGCCCGCCGTCTGCGCGAGGTTCTCGGCCGCTATTCACGGACCGTCGTCGAGTTCGCCGCCGGCCTCTTCCCCGGGTATTCGCGAGGGTGGAAGGTCGACTACGCGAGCTTCCGGCCGCAGGAGGAGGCGAGCCGCAAGCTGTCTTCGCATTCCCGAAACGACCTTCTGCACGTGGACGCCTTCCCGACGCGCCCGACCCGGGGGGACCGCATCTTCCGGATCTTCACCAACGTCAACCCCGCCGCGCCGCGGCTCTGGAAGACGGGGGAGACGTTCCCCGAGCTGGCGGAGCGATTCGCCGTGTCCTCCGGCCTTCTCGAGCGCGCCTCGAGGCGGACCGTCGGACGCTCGCTCCTCCGGGCGGCGAGCGCCGCGGGACTGCCCGTCCGTTCGCGCCCGCCCTATGACGAGTTCATGCTCGCCTTTCACAATTTCCTGAAGGAGAACGGCGACTACCAGGACCACGCCCGCGTCGAGCGTCCGGTTTTCCCCCCGAACGCCACGTGGATGGTCTTCACCGACATGGTCACGCACGCCGTCTTGCAGGGGCAGTTCGCGCTCGAACAGACGTTCATCATCGGGCGCGAGACGCTGACCGTCCCCGACCGGGCGCCCATCGCCGTGCTCGAGCGCCTCGCCGGGCATGAGATGAGTTGAGTTGTGAGTCAGGAGTTGTGAGCTGGGAATCGTGAGTGCTTGAGCGCGAACCGAAAGCTGAAAGCTGATAGCTGATAGCTTCTCCCCATGCGTCGCCGCTCCCTCCTCCGGTCTCTCCTCTTTCTTTTCGCGGCGCTCGGTGCAGCGCGCGGCGCGACGGCGCAGGCGCCGGTCATCGGCCCCCGCGGGGCGGCCATGGGCGGCGCGTCGGTCGCCGTCGCGGACGACGGAACCGCGGTCTGGACCAATCCGGCGGGCCTGGCCCGGGACGAGCGGCTCGACCTCGAGATTTTCGGAGGAGCCGTGGCCACCAACCGCAACGACTTCCTCGGAGCGGTGGACCGCCTCTCGTCGATCGATCTCGACCGCATCCGCTCGGGCCAGGACCTCGCCCGCATCCCGGGCGCGGTCAACGACCTCCGCCGGATCGCCGAGCCCGGCAGCGGCGTCGTCGGCTCCGGGGCGGCCGGCCTCGTTTTCGGCAAGAGCGGCTTCGCGATCGCGATCGGCGAGACCGCATACTCCGCCGTCTATCCGACGATCGACCTGGTCCACATCCTCCCGATTCCGCCGGCCATCGACCCGGCGCGGGCCTTCGCGAACAATACGACCGGCATCTCCTTCGCCGGTCTCGAAGCCCGCGAGGCCCGATTCTCCTACGCGACCTCGTTCCTGGCGAAAACGCTCCTGGTCGGCGGCACGGTCCGCTACATCCAGGGACGGACGTACTTTCTGCGGCGCGGCGTCTTCGACTCGGACATCTCGGATCCGCTCGAGATCTCGCGCCGCGCGTTCGACGAAAACCGGCGCGACTCGACGAAGCTCGCCTTCGACGCCGGAGCGATGCTGAATCTCGGCGGCAAGGTGCGTGTGGGCCTCGTCTCGACGGCGATCAACGAGCCGCAGTTCGACGTCGCGAACGATCCCGCCAACCCCGGCCTGGTCGGCGCGCCCGGCTTCTACCGTCTTCCCAGGACTCTCCGCGCCGGCGTCGCCGTGACTCCCGTCGGCCTGCTCCTCGTGGCCGTCGACTACGACCTGCGGGAGACCGACACGCTGTTGCCCGGAGGCCGGAGCCGCCAGCTCGCCGCCGGTGTGGAGCTCAAGCTGCCTCTCTTCGCGATCCGCGCCGGCACGTTCCGCGACTCCGCGGCGCCCGATCCCCACTGGGCCTACTCGGCGGGCATCGGGCTCGGCCTGAAGATGCTGTCGGTCAACGCGGCGGTCGTGTTTTCGACGGAAGGCGGCACCTCGCTGTCCTCGACGAACAGGAGAGACCTGGGCGGCGCGCTCGACGCGAGGCTCCGCTTCTGATCCCGCGCGAGCCCGTTTCGATCCCGATCTGACATGCCCTCGCCTTTCTCCGTCTCGGCGACCGATCCCGAATCCTCCGCGCGCGCCGGCCTGCTCGTCACGGCGCACAGCGAGATCGAGACGCCGTGCTTTCTCCCCGTGGGGACCCGCGGCGCGGTCAAGGGCATCGAGTTCGACCGCCTCGAAGGCTGGGACTGCCGGGCGGTGCTCGCGAACACCTATCACCTCATGGTTCGCCCGGGGATCGAGACCATCCGCCGGGCTGGCGGCCTGCACGCGTTCATCGGATGGGCCCGCGCGATCCTGACCGACTCGGGCGGCTTCCAGGTCATGAGCCTGGCGTCGCACCGAAAGATCACGCCGGACGGCGTCGAATTCCGGAGCCCGGAAGACGGATCGAAGCATTTCCTGACGCCCGAGAGCGCGATGGAGCTTCAGTCCGCGTTCGGCGTCGATCTCGCGATGGCGCTCGACATCTGCCCTCCGTTTCCGGCGGAGCGCGACGAGGTGGAGAACGCCTGCGAGCTCTCCTCGGCCTGGGCGGTTCGTTCGCGAAAGGCCTACCGGGGGCCGGGCCTCCTCTTCGGGATCGTGCAGGGCGGAACGCACGAGGACCTGCGGCGCGAATCCACGTCCCGCCTTCTCGACCTGCCCTTCGAGGGCTACGCCGTCGGCGGCGTGGCCGTCGGAGAGTCGAAGGACGCGATCCGGTCGATTACCGCCTTCTCGGCGGCCCTGCTTCCCGCGGACCGGCCGCGATACCTGATGGGAGTGGGAACGCCGGCGGATCTCCTGGAGTCCGTCCGCTCCGGCATCGACCTCTTCGATTGCGTCCTCCCGACGCGCAACGGCCGCATGGGTCACGCCTACACGTCGGAGGGCGAGGTCGTCATCAAGCACGAGCGATTCAAGGAGGATCTCGGGCCGCTCGACCCCGCGTGCGACTGCCCGGTGTGCCGGCGCCACAGCCGGGCCTACATCCGGAATCTCTTCGTGTTGAAGGATTTCTCCGCGCCCATGCTCCTGTCGCTCCACAACGTCTACTTCTATCTGGCCTGGATGAAGTCGATCCGCGCGGCGATCCGGGCGGGACGGCTGCAGAAGGTGCGCGCGCCGGAAGAGGGGAAGCTCCGGTAGGCGGGAGGCGGACGGGAGCCGCGGGCGGGCCGGGCGAGGGAGCCGAGCGATCGACGGAGCGAGACGGCTGCGATACTCCGCGGTCAACTGGACTGAAAATTAAAAACTGAGAACTGAAAACCAAAATGAAATCTGCTGTCGTCATTCTCGCGCTTCTTCTCTTTGCCCTGCCCATTGCCGCCGTCGAGGAAGATCTCAGGGCTCGCGCGGCGAGGATTCACGCCGGCGCGATCGTCGTCGATACGCACGAGGACGTTCCGGAGCGGCTCGAGAAGGAGTGGGTGGATCTTTCCGTCCGCGGGCGGACGGGGCACGTTGACGCCGTCCGGCTGAAGGAAGGAGGAGTCACGGCTCCCTTCTTCGCGGCGTACGTGCCGGCGTCTTTCGCGAAAACCGGCGGCTCGGCGCGGCGAACGCTCGAGCTGATCGATCTCATCCGCCGCATCGCCGATTCGACCCCCGGCTTCGTGTTCGCCGATTCCCCGGCCGGCATCCGAGCGGCCAAGCGGGACGGAAAGACCGCGATTTTGATCGGGATCGAGGGCGGCCACGCGATCGAGGACTCGCTCGGCGCTCTCTCGTCGTTCGCACGGCTGGGCGCGCGCTACATGACGCTGACCCACACGAACACGAACGGCTGGGCCGATTCCGCGGGATCGTTCTTCGCGTGGGGCTTCGACCCGAAGAAGACCGCGGTCCACGGCGGGCTGACCGACTTCGGGCGCGAAGTGGTGCTCGAGATGAACCGGCTCGGGATGCTGGTTGACGTGTCGCACGTGTCGGACAAGACCCTGGCGGACGTCCTCGCCGCCTCCCGGGCCCCCGTGTTCGCCTCGCACTCCTCCTGCCGCGCGCTCGCCGACATGCCGCGCAACCTGACCGATGACCAGATCCGGGCGATCGGGGCGAAGGGCGGCGTCGTGATGGTCAACGTGAGCTCGACGTTTCTCGATCAGGGGGTCGTGGATGACTTCGTGCGCCAGAAGGCGGCGCTCGCCCCCCGGGTGGCGGAGATCGAAGCGCGGCTCTCGGCCGACCCGGTCAAGCGCGACGCCGCGATCTCCGCGTTGATGGACGGCCTGAAGCGGCCGCGGGCCGACTGGACAAGGGTGGTCGATCACATCGAGAGGGTGATGCGCATCGGCGGTCCCTCCGCCGCCGGCCTCGGAACCGATTTCGACGGCATCGAGGATCCGCCCACAGGACTCGAGGACGTCTCGAAGCTGCCGAAGGTCACGGAGGAGCTCCTCCGGCGCGGCCACTCGGAAACGGAGGTCCGCGGGGTCCTCGGGG
>JALYUA010000305.1 GCA_030854005.1 Acidobacteriota bacterium | reverse complement strand
CTCCGAGATCCTCGCGCGCCGCGCGGGGCTCGCCGTCGTCGGGGCGTTTCTCCTCGTCTCCCTCTGTTTCACCGGGCAGTTTCCGCCGTTCGCCAATCCCAACGAGGCCTCCCGTTTCGCGACGGTGTTCGCCGCGGTGGAGTCCGGCACCTTCCGGATCGACGACGCGCTGCGGTGGGTCGGGCAGACCGAGGACAAGTCGGTCTCCGGCGGGCACTTCTATTCGAACAAGGCTCCCGGGCTGGCGTTCGCCGCGATACCCGTGTATCGCGTGCTGCGCGTCTTTCTCCCGCGGCCCGAGACTCCCTTCGCGCCGATCTGGGTCTGGGTCCGGATCCTGGTCGTGACCTCGGTGTGCTGCGTCGCGTTCGAGAGACTCCGGCGTCGGATCGCCTCCCGGCATCCGTCCGCGGCTTCTCTCGTCGTGGCGGCGCTGGCGTTCGGGACTCCGCTCCTCTTCTACGGGCGCTCCTTCTTCAGCCACGCCTGGACGGCCTCTCTCGTGTTCCTGTCGCTCGAAGCGATCCGTCGCGCCGAGACGGCCTCGGCGACCCGGCGCGTCGGGTCCCTCCTGTGGGCCGCGGGGCTGCTCGCGGGATGGGCCGCCCTCTCGGAATATCCGGTGGCGCTGCTCGCCGCGCTCCTGCTGATCCGGGCGGGGGCACGCGGCGCCTTCCGCAACGCCGCCCTCTTCGCGGCCGGACTCCTGATCCCGATCGCTCTTCTTCTCGCCTACAACGCGATCTGCTTCGGCTCCCCGTTCGTCCTGTCGTCGGCGAGGGAAGCCTTGCCGGAATTTTCGGAGCTTGCCGGCAAGGGTCTCTTCGGGTTCCGCTTTCCGGACCCTCGGATTGCCGCGGGGCTCCTCTTTCACCCGGCCCGAGGCCTTCTTCTCTTTTCGCCCTTCCTCGTCTGGGCGATTCCCGGCTTCCTCCGGTGGCGCCGCAGCGGCGAGGACCGCGCCGACTGGTTCTTCTGCCTGGCGGGATCCGCGATCTTCTTCGCTGCGATGTGCGCTTACCCCAACTGGCACGGGGGGTGGTCGCTCGGCGGCCGCTACCTCCTGCCGATCCTCTTTCCGCTGGCCCTCGGGGCGTCGCGTGCGCTCGACTCGCCGCGTTCCCGGTGGCTTTTCGCGGCGGCGGCGGCCTTCTCGATCGCGGTTCATTCCCTGGAGGCGCTCGCGTGGCCCTACTACCCGCTGACGCTGCCGTGGCCGCCGCGGACGGTCGCGCTCTGGTTTCTCTCGAAGGGATGGGTCGCGCCCGCGCAGCCCGGAATCCCGGTTTTTCTGGCGGTTGCCGTCGCCGTCCTCGCGGCCGCCGTCGCGCTCGCCGCCTGCGCCTCGGCGGAAGGGAGCTCGCATCGGCGCTCCGCTCTCGCCGTGGCGGCGGGTCTGGCCGTCTTCGCGGCGACCCTCGTGCTCGCGCCCGAGCCCTCGGAGGAGGGAAGGCGCTTCCGGGAGGGAGTCCTCGTTCGAGCGATCCGGGGCGGCGCCGTGCGGGACCTCCGGCTGGACCACTGAAAATTGAAAGCTGATAGCTGACAGCTGACAGCTGATCGCTCGTCCTTACTCCGCGATTTCAAACACCTTCCAGCGGGGGATCCATCGCCCGCCGCGGCGGATCCCGGACGCGGAGTGGAATCGCAGGCGAAAGGACGCGAGCGGCGGGATCGTCTGGGGTCCCATCCGAGCGCCCGCGCCATCGAAGTCGTACAGCCGCGATTGGAGAGTCTGGAAATAGGCCGGCGTCGGGACCGCCTGGCCGGCAGGGCCGGTCAGGAGCGGAGGATGCCCGAGATAGCCGGCATAGTCGTTCAGACGCGGGACGAGATCGGTCACGAGGACCCACCGCGCACGGCGGGAGCGGGCCAGGGCCAGCGCCTCCCCTTCCGTCGGCGCGAGGAAGAAGCGGATCGAGTCGAGGAAGCCGTATCCGAAGTTGTTCGCGACGACCGGCAGCTCGGCGTTGTAGAGAATGAGGTGGCCGAGCGACCACGGCGCAAGGACGGACGACGCCCGGGCGAGGCCGGCGGGCGGGTGCGCGTCCAGGAGGTGCGGGTCGTAGGCGTCGATCGGATGCGGCAACCCCCGGCGCATCCATTCGAGCGTGGCGAACAGATCCGATCCGGGAACCCGAACCGCGCGGATCTCTCCGAGGAGCCCGACGAACATGGGCGCCGCGAGGACGACCACGACCGCCGCGGAGACGGCAAAGCGCCGGAGCGGCGGCCCTCCGATGCGCTTGTGCGCCCATCGGGCGGCCTCGGCGAGCACGACCGCGGAAAGCAGAGCGGCGTAATAGACGTTCAGCCGCTGGGCGAGGGCGAGGAGCATAGTCACCGCGGCCCAGACCGCCAGCGCGGCATGGAGACCCGGGCGGTCTCCGCGGAAGAACCGCCGCGCCCACACCGCGGCCGCCACGGGTGAGAGAAAAAACGCCGCCGAAAGGCTCTTCCAGGCCAGACCCGGGCCGTCGGCAAAAAGAGGCCGGGCCTCGAAGATCCCCTTCAGCCAGTCGCGCGGATAGGAAACGTATCCCGAGGACCCCGAAACTTCGCTCGTCGTCCCGAGAACGTAGCCGACGCCCCGCGCCAGCCCGAGAGCGAGCGCCGGCGCGTAGGGAAGGAGCTGCGCGGCGGCCGCGCCGATGGCGATCCCCCGCACGAGCGCGTCGCGACTCTTCCAGTCCATCTGGCCGCGGGCGGCGCGCAGCGCCGTGTCGATCGCCACGGTCCCTCCCGCGAGCGCGGCCAGGAACAGAGGCTGAAAGAATCCGAAGGAGATGTAGGTGAGGGGCGGGCGGAACGGTCCCAGCCAGAAGGCCGTTGCCGCCGCGACGGCGAGGGCCGGAAGCGCGAGCACGAGAAGGGCCGGACGCAGGATGCTCTGCCGCGTGCGGACCGCCTCGAGAGCCAGCGCCAGCGCGGCGATCGCGGCCCAGTAGATCGCTCCCTGCCAGGCGAGAACCGCCGCCGCCAGCGCGATGCCGGCCGCCGATTCCCGCAGGGCGTCTCGCCGGGGGTCGGGCCCCGCCCTCCTTCGCGCGCGGAGAAACAGGAAGAGGGCGAGGGAACCGAAGAACGACTCTCCGGCGTGCTGGTCGGTATGCCCGTACTGCGTCCAGAGGATGTGCCCCGGGCAGACCGCGAGAAAGAGCGCGCAGATCGCCGCTCCGCCCGGGCCGAAGAGCTCCGCGCCGATCGCCCCGGCGATCAGGATCGTGCCGGCCGCGAGCGCCGGAGGAACCCACGCGGCCTCCCGCTCGATCGCCTCGGGAGGGGCGGCCGCACCGTGCAGCGCGCGCGACGGCGCCGCGAGAAGGAGGTCGTACAGCGGCGGCCAGATCGGCACGCCTCCGGACGGAAAGTTCATCAGAGGGTCGAAGACGATCGTCCGCGGAAAGTGCGCGACGGCGAACCGGGCGCGGCGCAGGTGGTAGTTGTCGTCGGACCCGAGCGCGCGCACGCGAGATCCCTCCGCGAGCTGGGCGCGAGTCGAGAGCCGCAGACCGAATCCGAAGGAGGCGGCCGCCAGGACGGCGGCGACCGCCAGGGCGCGCGAGAATTTCATGTGCGGGCATTATGCGGGGCGGGAGGGGGCAGGCGGTAGGCGGGAGGCGGAAGGAACGCTCGCACCGAGCGGCTCCAGGCGGAAGGCCGCCGTCCGATCGCGGCCGTGCCGCCCGCTTCCAGCTCCGCCGAATCAAGCTGGGAAAACGGGAAACGAAAAGACAGAGCTCGCAGGGGAGATCGGGAGCGCTGACAGCTGAAAGCTGACAGCTGAGAGCTTCGATCCCGTATCATTCCTCTACACCGTGAAATTGTCCGTTCTGATGCCCGTCTACAACGAGGCGCGCACAATCGATGAGGTCCTGCGTCTCGTTTGCGGTGTTCCGATCGAAAAGGAAGTCATCGTCGTCGACGACGGATCGACCGACGGGACGAGGGACCTGCTCGCGCGCTGGGATGGACGCGCGGGCGTTCGGGTCATCCTCCATGACAGGAACCGCGGAAAGGGCGCCGCCCTGCGCACCGCGCTTTCGGAAGCGCAAGGCGAGATCCTGATCATCCAGGACGCGGATCTCGAATACGACCCGGCGGAGTACCCGAGCCTTCTGCGGCCGATCGAGATGGGCCGCGCCGACGTCGTCTTCGGATCGCGCTTCCGCGGCAGCGCCGAAAATCGCGTGCAGAACTTCTGGCACACGATCGGCAACCGGGTCCTGACGCTCATCTCGAACGTCGTCACCGATCTGAACCTGACCGACATGGCGACCTGCTACAAGGCGTTTCACCGGCGCGTCGTCCCGGTCCTCGATCTCGAGCAGCCGGGCTTCGGCGTCGACGCCGAGATCACCGTGAAAGTGGCTCGCGCGGGATTCCGTCTCTTCGAAGTTCCGGTGTCCTACTTCGCGCGGTCGCGCGCGGAAGGGAAGAAGATCCGCTTCCGCGACGGCGCATCCGCGCTTTCGGCTCTCGTGCGCCACCGTTTCGAGCGGCGCCCGCCGCGTTGAAGCGCTTCCTCTTTCCGGCGGCTGCCGCGCTCGCCGCGGTGCTTTCGCTCCTCCTCGTCTACGGCCATACCCGGGGGGACTCCCTCTCCGCGGACGAGCCGGTGCACATTCTGGCGGCCTACCTCCAGGTCTTCGCCCGGACCGCCATCGTCAACATCGAGCATCCGCCGCTGATGAAGGAGCTGGCCGGGCTCGGGCTGATGGCGGTTCCGGTCCCGAAGCCGCCGGCGAGCGTGCCGCTCGGCGAGGCTTTCACGTCGTGGGGCCACTCGTTCCTGTTCGAGGGTCCGGTGTCGCCGGACACGATCGCCGCCGCCGCCCGCGCGCCGTTCCTGCTGGTGCTGGCCGCTCTTCTCGCCGTCGTCTACGCGGCCGCGCGGTCGCGGTGGGGAGGCGCCGCCGCCCTGTTCACCGTCGCGCTCCTCGCCTTCGACCCGAACTTCGTGGCGCATGCCGGCATCGTCCATACGGATCTCGGTGCCGCGCTCGCCTTCATCGCCGCCGTCCTGGCGTGGGACGCCGCGCAGCGCCGGCGCACCGCGGGCCGGATCGTCTTCGCGGGCGTCGTTCTCGGGCTCGCGCTCGCGACGAAGTTCTCGGCGGTCTATCTCGGCCCGATTCTCCTTCTGCAGGGCCTCCTCGCGCTGCGGGGCGCTCCCCGGCCGGGTCACGAGGCGGTGCGGCTGTGCGGCCGGCTCGCGGCCGCCGCGGCGGTCGCCCTGACGGTCCTCGTCGTCGTCTATGCGGCTGCGGGATGGCGCATGAATCCCGGCGAGCAGCGGCAGGTGATTCACGAAATGGTCGCCGGCCGCGGCGCGCCCCGCCTCTCGCACGCGATCGAGGAGCTCGCCCGGATCTGCCCGCCGCTCGGGCACTACGCGGGCGGCCTCGCGTCCGTCTTTCGCCAGAATGCCGAAGGGGGAGGCGTCAACTTTCTCTTCGGCCGCGTGGCGATCCGCGGGTTTCCCTCCTATTTCTTCGTGGCCTTTCTCGTCAAGAGCACGCTGGCGTTTCTGGCGGCGGCGGCGATCGCCCTCGGAGCGCTGGCCCGCCAGCCGGAGGCGCGGCGGGAAGCGGCGCTCTTCCTCCTTCCCCCCGCGGTCCTGTTCATCGCGTCGATGGGAGCGAGCTACAACATCGGCATCCGCCACATGCTGCCCGTGTATCCGTTCCTGGCGCTGGCGGCCGCCGGAGCTCTCTCTCGCGCACGCGGGCGCGGATTCCGGCCGGCGGCGGCCGCGCTCGTTCTGCTGCCGCTCCTCTCGGCGGGCGAAATTCTCCGGATCCATCCGCACGAGCTGTCGTACTTCAATCTCTTCGCGGGAGGTCCGGAGGGCGGGCGCCGGATTCTCTCGGACTCGAACGTGGACTGGGGGCTCGACCTGAAGCGCCTCTCCGCGGAGCTCCGTCGCCGCGGCGAGACGGCTCCGACCGTCGTCTATTTCGGCGGAGACGACGTGCCGTTCCGCACCGGCGTTCCCGACTTCGCCGCGGAGCCCGTCGTCCGGGGGAGGCTCATCGCGATTTCGGCCTTCGAGGAGGCGGTGGGGCCCGAGTTTTACGCTTATCATGGCGTTCCAGTGGTCTCAGGCGCGCTCGAGAGGCTTCGCCGGGATCTCGCTCAACGAGGCCGCCCGGTCGGACGCGTCGGCTATTCGATCCACCTTTTCCAGCTTCCGCCGAAAGGAACTGCGGGCCCATGAAGCTCACCGTCGTGATCCCGGTTTACAACGAGGCGAAGACCATCCGGGAGCTCGTGCGCCAGGTCCAGGCGGTGGACGTCGACAAGGAAATCGTCATCGTCGACGACGGATCCACCGACGGGACCCGCGAGCTTCTGAGCGACATGGACGGAAAAAACGGCATCCGGGTCTTTCTGCAGCCGCAGAATCAGGGAAAGGGCGCCGCGGTCGCGCTGGGCTTCCAGAAAGCCGCGGGAGACGTGGTCGTGGTCCAGGACGCCGACCTCGAGTACGACCCGCGCGAGCTGACGAAGCTTCTCCGTCCGATCGAAGAGGGGCACGCGGACGTCGTGTACGGCTCGCGCTTTCTCGGGGGAGGGGAGCGGCGCGTCCTCTACTTCTGGCACACGGTGGGCAACCGGATGCTGACGCTCGCCTCGAACATGTTCACGAACCTGAACCTGACCGACATGGAGACCTGCTACAAGATGTTTCGCCGCGAGGTCATCCAGTCGATCTCGATCGAGTCGCGCCGATTCGGCATCGAGCCCGAGATCACGGCGAAGGTCGCCCGGCGCGGATATCGGATCTACGAAGTACCCATCTCATACTACGGACGCACGTACGAGGAGGGCAAGAAGATCGGCTGGAAGGACGGCTTCTCCGCCCTCGCGACGATCGTGCGCCACGGCGTGCGCGAGACCGAGGACGCGACGAACGTCGGCCACGTGACGCTGGCGAGAATGGCGAAGCTCGAGCCTTACAACCGGTGGATCGTGGATCGCTTCCGCGGCGCCATCGGGCGGCGGGTGCTCGAGATCGGCGCGGGATTCGGCAACCTGACCCGCCACATCGCTCAGGACGGCGACGAAGGCCGAGAGCTCGTCGTCGCCTCGGATCTCGACCCCGTCGCGGTCGAGTACCTGAAGGGCGTCTTCCGCGAAGACCCGCGCGTGCGGGTCGCCTCCTACGAGTTCCCGCTGGCGCCGCCGGTCCGCGCGGAGCTCCAGGCGATGGAGATCGACACGATCGTGTGCTGCAACGTCCTGGAGCACATCGAGCAGGACCAGGCCACGCTCGCCGACATGCACGCCCTGTTGAAACCCGGCGGACGCCTCGCCCTTCTGGTCCCGGCGCTGCAGAAGATCTACGGAACCCTCGACGAGCACCTGCTGCACTTCCGCCGGTACGAGAAGGCCGACCTCGAGGCGAAGCTGAAAAGCGCCGGGTTTTCGATCGAAGACTGCCGGTTCGTCAACCGTCCCGGCGTCTTCGGATGGTGGTTGAACGGACGGGTCCTCAAACGCAAGGTTCTTCCTCGCGGGCAGCTTCGCGCGTTCTCGCTGATCCTCCCTCTCCTGCGGCGGGAGGAGAAGTCGCCGCCGGCCTACGGCCTTTCGTTGCTCGCGATCGCGAAGAGGGCGTGAAGACGGTTTTCCGTTCTCCGTTGTCCGTTTTCAGTTCTTCGATTTCACGAACAGGATCAGGGACGCTTCCGGCATCCGCGTGACGACGCGGGCCGTGCCGTGCGCCGCGAGCATCCGCGCCAGAGAGGGACTCTCCTGGTACGGGTGGAGCAGCAGGTACGTCCTCCGGCCTGTCGGCGCGGCGGCTAAGGACCTCTCCAGAGCCGCGACGTCGGAATCCACCGGAGCGCGCGGCTCGAACCAGCCGGGGTGTCGCTCGATCTCTCCCGGATAGGACTCGACGGCGCCTCGAATGGCGCCGCGGTCGGCGGCGAGCCGCGCCGGCAGGTAGAAGCCGCCCCCGGCCACCAGGGCATCTCCCGGCGCGATCTTCGACGCCACGGCGGCGACGGTCTCCGCCGCCGGCGACCGCGGAAGAGGGGACGCGAGAATCACGGCCGCCGAGGTCGCAGCGACGGCGGCGATGGCCATCGCGCACGCGCGCGCCGCGCGGCCGCTTCCTGCGGCCGAGGCGACTCCCCACAGCCAGACGCCGAGCACCGCCATCTCCGTGCGTCCCGCGAACGCGGCCGGGCGAAACAGGGACAGAACGGCGACCCCCGCCAGCGTCAGGAGCGCCACCGCGCCCGCGGCGCGTGCATCGGCCTCGCCGGAGCGCAACGTCAGGAAGGCGGCCGCCGCGGCGAGAAAGGCCCCGGCGGCCCCGAGGACAACGGGAAGCGCGACTCCGAAATTGGGCGGGAGCCTGCCCGCGCCGCCGAGCGCGGAGAGAAATCCCCACGCCGAAAGAAACGGGGACTCGCGGATCCAGGCGGTGGCCGCCTGCGGCTGCGCGAGCAGAACGGGGATCCACGGCGAGAACAGGACGCCGGCGGCGGCGAGACCGGCGGCGGAACGCCAGCGCCGGCGCGCGACCGCGACGAAGAATGCCGCCGCCAGAAACAGGATCGCGAGGGAGTGCGTCGCGAGGGCCGCCGCCGCCGCCCCCGCTCCGAGCGCGATGCGCGCGGGCGTTTCCTTTCCGCGCAAGAGCAGAAGAAAAACGAGGAGATCGAGCAGGGCGAGCAGGGCGTAGCCGCGCGCTTCGGCGCCGTAGAGAAGCAGGAGGGGAGCGGCGGCGCACAGGAGCGCGAACGTCCGGCGGGACGAGCCGCGCGGCAGGGAGAGCGCGCACGCGCCGACCAGAAGCGCCGCGATCCAGGATGGAAAGCGAGCGACGGCGTCGGGCCACGCGAAAGTCTCGGCCAGACGGACGACCGGCTTTTCGAGAAGGTAGAAGAGCGGAGGCCCCGAGTCGCGGCGCAACACGTCGAGAAGCGCGGGGAGGGAGAGCCGCGAAGCCCAGACCGTGAAGAGCTCGTCGTGCCAGAGCGGCCGCGCGAGGAGGAGCCAGAGCCGGGCCGCGGCGGCGGCTCCCGCGACCGCGAGGACGAGGATCGCCGCGCGCTCGGACCGCGCCTCGTTTGGTCTTTCCTCGTCGATCCTCTATGCTAACTCGACCACGTGAGATCGGAAGATTTGGAACCGTCGCGAGCGGCGCCGCCCTTCGTGCGCGCGCTTCCGATCCTCGGCTTCGCCGTCCTGCTCCTCGGGGTCTATGCCGATCCCCTCCTTCAGCACCGGAGCTTTACGGGACGCGACATGCCCGGATATCACCTGCCGGTGGAGCACGCGATCCACGACGCGTGGTCGCGCGGCCGTGTCCCTGTCTGGTTTTCGGACATTTCGGGCGGGCGTCCGCTCCTCGGCAATCCCAACGCCGGAGCGCTCTATCCGGTGCGGCCGCTTCTGTCCGCCCTTCCCTTCCCCGTGGCGATGAGGATCTACCCGGTGCTGCATCACCTGATCGCCGGGGCGGGGATGATCCTTCTCCTCCACGGTCTCGGGCTGTCGGCCGCGGCCGCCTGGATCGGCGCCGTGACGTATTCGCTCTCGGGTGTGATGGTGTCGGAGGTCATTTTCACCAACATCCAGCCCGGCATGGCGATCCTCCCGTGGTTTCTCTGGGCGCTTCATCGCCGAGGCGGGTGGGCGGGACGGGTCCTCGCCCTGTCTCTTCTCTTCGGCCTCGCGTTTTCCATCGGCGACGTTTTCAGCTCGGTGCTGGTCCTGCTCTGCTGCGCGCTCTGGCTCGCGTTCGAGACGGAGGTGCCGCGGCAGAAAGCCGGGCTCGGCGCCGTCGCCGCGGGTCTCGTCCTCGGCGCGCTCCTGGCGGCTCCTCAGATCCTCGCGGCGGCGCTCTGGATTCCCTTCACGAACAGGAGCGTCCTCGGCATGAAGCTCGGTGAAGTATTTCTCTATTCGATCTCGCCCTTCCGGCTTCTGGAGCTCGTCGTGCCGTTTCCCTTCGGCAACACGTGGGACATGGATCCCAACTACGTCTGGGGCTGGCCGGTGTTCCGCAACAAGCAGATTGGATTCTTCGCGAGCCTGTACCCCGGCGCCCTCGCCCTGATCGCGCTCGTGCGGCTGCGGCGATCCCGGAAACCCGGCGTGCGATTCGGCCGGGCGTTGTTTCTGGTGACGCTCGCGATCGCGGTTCCGCCGAGCCTCTGGCCGATGGCGTGGAACCAGGTCGGCTCGCCGCTGCCGCTGCGGTATCCGGAAAAGTTCGCGGTGGGCCTCGTCCTGTCGCTCGCCGTCCTGGCGGCGGCCGCGTTCGACGAGTACCGCGTCGGCGCCCGCGCGGAGCGGTGGATCCTCGCCGTGGGCGGTGCGGTGGCCCTGGCGGCGGGGGCGGCGGCACTCTTCCCGGGCCCGACGGGCCGGTT
>JALYUA010000276.1 GCA_030854005.1 Acidobacteriota bacterium | reverse complement strand
GCCTCGCCGCCGGCGGCCTCCGTCGCGCCGGAACGCTCGATCGCTTCGAGAACGGCGTCGGCCGCGCGCTCCGTGGCTCCAGGCCCCCCGAGGCTCCCGGCCACGGCGGCGAGGGCCGTCCGCATGCGAAGCGCGCGTTCGGGCGACCCCAGGACTCTTGCCCCTTCCTCCTCGAGGCGCGCGGCGGTCGCATCGTTCTGAATGAGCTCGGGAACCACGGCCTCGCCGGCCAGGATGTTGACGAGCGAGATCCAGGGGACCCGGATGAGGAGACGGCCGATCGCCGCACTCGCCGCCGACGTGCGGTACAGCACGACCATCGGCGTGCCGCAGAGGGCGGCTTCCAGGGTCGCGGTGCCGGACGCGACGAACGCGAGATCCGAGCTCGCGAGCAGCCGGTGCAGTCCGGCGTCGGCCACGCGAATTCCGGACGCGGCCGCCGACGAGAACAGATCTTCCGGAAGGCCCGGTGCCCGGACGGCGACGACTTCGAGATCGAATCTCGCCGCGAGCCGGGCCGCGGCCTCGGACATCGGCTTCCAGTGGCGCGCAATCTCACCGCGCCGGCTGCCCGGGAGCAGGAGCAGCCGGCGCCGTCCCGCGGCCGGAGGCGGCAGAACGGGCGGCCTTTCGAGGCCCTCCCGGACGTCGTCCACGAGAGGGTGGCCCGCGCAGAGCGCGTCCGCGCCGAACCGGCGATAGATTTCCGCCTCGAACGGGAAAAGCGTGATGATCCGCCGGGCGCGCGCCGCGATGGTGCGGGCGCGGCCGGATCGCCAGGCCCAGACCTGGGGGCTCACGTAATAGATCAGGGGGATCCCGAGGCGGGCGAGGCGCCGCGCGAGGAGGGCATGAAAGTCGGGAAAATCGATGAGCACCGCGGCGGCCGGGCGGCGCCGGCGCGCGCCCTGCTCGAGGGCCGCGAGCGCGCGGCGGATCGCCGGCAGCTTTTCGAAGACCTCGAAGATGCCGACGACCGACAGCGCCTCGGACGAAACGATGCGCTCGAGCCCCGCGTCTCCGAGCCGCGGCCCGCCCATTCCGAAAAAGCCCATCGCCGGCCGCCGGCGCGACAGCGCGCGGAGAAGGCGGGCTCCGTAAATGTCTCCGGAGGCTTCGCCGGAAGAAATCAGCAGATTCAAGAGAGCCAGAGTAGCAAAGGCCGGGCAGCGCCCGCGGGTCCCGGGTCCGTCGCCGGCCCGGCCCGTCCTGCTAAGATTTGGGGAACGAATTCATGACGTCTCCTTCGACGAAAGCCTGGAAGGCAGCCTTGATCGGTTGTGGCCGGATCGGGCAGCGCCACGCCGCGATCCTCGGCGCGTCGCCCCGATCGGAGCTGGTCGCCACGGTGGACGTCCGGCTCGATAAGGCCGGTGAACTGGCAGGTCGGCACGGCGGGCTCCCCTACAGCGATCTCGAGCGGATGTTGCGCGCGGAATCCCCGGACCTGCTCTCCGTGTGCACACCGTCGGGAGATCACGGCGAGCAGGTGCTCGCGGCGTCCCGCGCCGGCGTCGCCAACGTGCTCGTCGAGAAGCCGATGGCGCTGACGCTGTCCGACGCGGACGCCATGATCGCCGAATGCGACCGCAACGGAACCCGGCTCTTCGTGGTGAAGCAGAACCGGTACAACCTCCCGATCCTGAAGCTCAAGTCGGCTCTGGACGAAGGCCGGTTCGGGCGCCTGGTTCTCGGGACCGTCCGCGTGCGCTGGTGCCGCCGTCAGGACTACTACGATCAGGCGCCGTGGCGGGGGACGTGGGCGATGGACGGGGGCGTCTTCTCTAACCAGGCGTCGCACCACATCGACATGCTGCTGCACACGATGGGTGACGTCCAGTCGGTCAAGGCGATGAGCGCCACGCGGCTAGTCCGGATCGAGGCGGAAGACACGGGAATCGCTGTGCTCAAGTTTTCGAGCGGCGCTCTCGGGGTCATCGAGGCGACTACCGCGGCGCGCCCCAAAGACCTCGAGGGGTCAATCTCGATTCTGGGCGAGAAGGGCACCGTGGTCGTCGGCGGCTTCGCCATGAACGAAATGACTCTCTGGAGCTTCGAGACTCCTACGGAAGAGGACGCGCGGGTCCTCGAGACTTCGCGGACGAACCCTCCCGACGTCTACGGGTTCGGGCACCACGCGTACTACGAGGCGGCCTTCGACGCCATGGACGCCGGCGCAAAGCCGGCGGTCGACGGCCGGGAGGGCCGCCGTTCTCTGGAAGTGATCACCGCCCTGTACGAGTCGATCGAGTCGGGCCGTGAGATTTCTCTTCCCCTTCCCGCCGTGTCGCAGCGCTCCCGCCTCGGGCGCGCGCCTGTGCCGGCTCCCTCCGCTTGATCCCCCTGTCGCGCGTCACGATCACGCCGGAGATGACGGCGGCGATCCTCGAGGTCATCGAGTCAGGCCGGTTCATCCTCGGTCCTGAAACGAAGGCGTTCGAAAACGAGTTCGCCTCGTATATCGGCACGCGGCACGCGGTGGCCGTGTCGCAGGGCACGTCGGCGATCCAGCTCTCGTTGATGGCGCTCGGCGTGCGGCCGGGCGACGAGGTGCTCGTTCCATCGATGACGGCGTTCCCGACAATCGAAGGAATCCTCCACGCCGGAGCGACGGCCGTCATGACCGACGTCGACCGCTACGGCGCCATCGATCCGGCCGATGCGGCGTCTCGCGTCACGGAAAAAACGGTCGGGATCGTTCCCGTCCACCTCTACGGCGGAGCGGCGGACCTGACCGCGCTGCGGGCCCTCGCCGAGCGCCATCGCCTCTGGATCGTCGAGGACTGCTGCCAGGCGCACGGCGCGCGGTTTCGCGAGAAGACCGTGGGGTCAGTCGGCCGTTCGGGATGCTTCTCGTTCTATCCCTCCAAGAACCTGACGGTGCTCGGGGACGGCGGGATGGTCACGACGGATGACGACGAGGTCGCCCGCACGGTGCGGCTTCTCCGGGATCACGGCCGGAGTGACAAGTACACGCACGTGGCGGTCGGATTCAACCTGAGGTTCAACGAGATCCAGGCGGCGGTCGGACGCAAGCAGCTCGCCCTGCTCGAGACCTTCATCGAGAAGCGCCGGGCGGTCGCGCGGCACTACGACACGGCCCTGACGGGAATCGAAGGACTGCGGACGCCGCTCGAGCGGCCCGGCACCCGGATGGTCTACCACCTCTACCCCATTCGGCTGAAGGACCAGACGACACGCGACGCGCTGCGCGACCACTTGACGCGTGCGGGAGTCGAGACCGGCGTGCACTACCCGATCCCGAACCACCTCCAGCCGGCGATGGAGCCCTGGGGTCCGCCGCCCTCGCTTCCCGAAGCGGAGGCGCTGGCGCAGACGAGCCTCTCGCTTCCGATCTTCCCTTCGCTCACGGAGGAAGAGGTCGAGACGGTCATCGCGGCCGTGCAGCTGTTCTTCGAGAACGCCTAGGCGTCCCTAGGCGTCCCTAGGCGGGAGGCGGGAGGCGGGAGGCGGGGGGCGAGAGGCGGGAGGCGGGAGGCGAGCCGGGGCCGGGATCGGGTCCCTGACCGCCTTTTTCTTTCGATTTTAGATTCTTGTTCGCGTTGACCGCGGAGTCCCGCGGCCGTTTCGATCCCGTTGGTCTCGGCTTCCGGCGTCAGCGCGCCTCGCCTTCCTCCATCTTGTGTCCCCGGATCCACCTCCGGTACCAGGCCTCCAGGTTCAGGAGCAGCCAGACCTTGTTGTTGCGGCGCTGCGTCCCGGACTCGATGAAGCGGCGGACTTCCTTCGGGCGGATCACGCCGTCGGCGGCGAGGTCGCCCCGTTCGAGCAGGCGAAACGCGTCTTCCCGGTTCTCTCCCCCGACCCACGTCTTGAACGGCGTCGAGAACCCGGCCTTCGACCGGGTCAGGATTTCTTTCGGAAGCCACGGGGCGATCGCGTCCCGAAACGCGATCTTGGTGGCGCCGGGCCGGAAGAGCCGGTCCGGCGGCAGGGAGAATCCGTATTCGACCAGCTGGCGGTCCAGAAAGGGCACTCGCGCCTCGAGCCCCACCGCCATCGTGGAGCGGTCGACCTGCATCAGCCCGTTGTCGGGCAGGTAGGTGTGGATGTCCAGAGAGAGAAGCCGCTGCGCGAGCGGGAGGTCGGGCCGGTCGAACTGCCGGAAGAGCCACGCCGGATCCCGCGGGCGCGGCCCCAGGATCCGATCCTGCTCCGCCGCGCCGAAGAAGCCGCGCACGGGGAAATACCGGTCGACGAAATCGGGCGCGAGGAGCCGCGCCGCTCCGGCCGCCCGCGATCCGATCGGCCTCCGGGCGAGCGGCGCCACGAGGCCGCGGTACGCGCCGGAAAGCAGCGGCGCCAGCGGGCCGAACCCCCGCCGCATCCCCTCGTACCGCATGACCGTCTCGTCCCAGCCATAGCCGCCGAAGATCTCGTCCCCGCCATCGCCGGTGAGGACGACCTTGACCTCGGCGCGCGCGAGCGCGGCAACGCCGCCGACGGCGAGCAGGCTCGAGTCGTAGAGAGGCTCGTCGTAGACCTCGGCCGAGCGCGCCAGGGTCGAAGGAAGATTCGCCATGTCGAGAATTTCCTCGCGGTGGCGGGTCTCGAATACGCCCGCCGCGACTCTCGCGTAGCGCATGTCGTCCATGTCCCCGCCGCGGAAACCGACCGTGAACGTCGGCAGTCCGGGGATCGCCCGCGACGCTCTCGCGACGACCGTCGAGGAGTCGAGCCCACCCGAGAGAAACGCGCCGACCGGGACGTCCGACACGAGATGAGAGCGGACCGCGTCGTCGATCCTGGAGCGCAACTCGTCGGGATCGTCGGAGACGTCCCGCCGCTCGAGACTCCAGAAAGGCTCGACGCGGAGCGTCCCCCCTGCCCGGTCAAAGAGAAGCCGGTGCGCCGGCGGCAGTTTCCGGATCCCTTCGAAGATGCAGCGGTCGAACGGGACATAGCCGTAGGACAGGAAGTCCGAGACCGCGTCCGCATCGAGCCGCGCGGACACGCCGGGCAGTGCCAGCAGCGCCTTCGGCTCGGACGCGAACGCGATTCCTCCCGCGGCGCGCGTGTAATAGAGGGGCTTGATCCCGAGACGGTCGCGGGCGAGAAGCAGGCGCCCCGAAGCGTCGTCCCAGAGCGCGAGCACGAACATGCCTTCGAGGCGGGACAGGGCGTCAGGGCCGTGGATTCGGAGCAGGCGGTGAGCGACCTCGCCGTCACTTTCCGAGACGAAACGCTCGCCGTGTCTTTCGAGGTCCTCGCGGATCTGGCGGAAGTTGTAGATCTCGCCGTTGTGGATGAAGGCCGAGGCGCGGTCGGGCGCCAGCGACGGCTCCTCGCCACGGATCGACGGGTCGAGGATCGCGAGCCGGCGGTGGCCGAGGATCGCCGTGGCATCCGGGCTGCACCAGCGGCCCGACCCGTCCGGCC
>JALYUA010000259.1 GCA_030854005.1 Acidobacteriota bacterium | reverse complement strand
CTTCCTCCGGCAGCTCGAGGTTGGCGCGGACGACGACCCGGACCCCGTCGCGCGTCGCGGCGGCGCCCGCCGTGCGGTTGCGGAGGCGGCGCGCCCGATCGCGCGAGTCGCGGACCTGAAGGAGGGCCTGGCGCAGACGGTTCTTCGAAGGAGTCGGCTCGACGGTCCCGCGGTCGCCGTCCACGACGATGGGCCGCTCCGGGGAGATCCCGTCGCAAAGACCGGCGAGACCGACGACCGCCGGCAGCCCGAAGGAGCGGGCGATGATGCTGGCGTGCGACGTCTGGCCGCCGCGCTCGAGCGCCAGCGCCCGGACGCGCCGCGGGTCGAGCCGAGCCGCGTTGACCGGCGAGAGCTCGTCCGCAATGAGGATCGAGCCGCGCGGCAGATCCGTTTCCAGGACGCGTCCTCCGATGGGCGAGAGATGCGCCGCCACTTCGCGCGCGACGTCGGTGATGTCCGCCGCCCTCTCGCGCATCGCAGCGGAATCGGCCTTCTCCAGACGCTCGCCGAAATCTCGCGCCACCGCCGCGAGGGCCCACTCGACGTTGACGCGCTCGCGGCTCATGTGCTCGACGATCGCGGAGAGAAACGTCTCGTCCGCGGCGATCAGACCGTGGGCCTCCAGGATCGCGGCGAGCTCCGAGCCCATCTCTCCGACGGAATCCCGCGAATGCTGCAGGAATTCTTCCGACGCGCGCCGCGCGGCGCGCCGCAGCCGCCGTTCCTCCGCTTCGAGCTGAGAGGGATCGATCGCCCGGCGAAAGGCCGGCAGCCCGGCGAAACGCACGATCACGGCCCGGCCGACCGCGATCCCGCGGGAAACCGGCAGACCCTGCAGCAACGTCGTCATGGTGGGGCTCTCCCCGAGGAGGGCTCGGCCGGGTTCGGACCTGGAAAGCGCCCGTTCACCCGATCGAGGTCACCCGGTGGGGCTCATTCTTCCTCGTCGAAGCTGCGCGCCAGGAGATCCTCGACGGCGGCGAACGCCTCCGTCTCGTCATCTCCCGACACGAACAGCGTGATGCTCGTTCCCTGCGACGCGGCGAGGAGCAGGATCCCGAGGATGCTCTTCCCGTCGACCTCTTCTCCGTTTTTCCGGATCTTGACGGCGGAGCTAAAGCGGCTGGCCGTCTGCACGAACTTCGCCGCGGCGCGGGCGTGGAGTCCCAGACGGTTGCGGATGGCGAGGTCTCTCTCGATCACCCGTCGGCCCTCTCGGTCGCGGCCGCCGTGGCCGCGGCGGCGGCGTTGGCCGCATCCTCGTCCGCGAGGAGATCGGACGCCACGCAGATCGACCGCTGTCCGCGGTCTTTCGCGTAGTGCGCGATCTCGACGACGCTCTTGCCGCTGCTCTGGAGAGCCGCGCACTTCAGGACCATGGGAAGGTTGACGCCGGTGACGATTTCGACGCGGTTCTTCTGGAGAAAGGAGAGAGTCAGGTTCGTCGGTGTTCCGCCGAACATGTCGGTCAGGATCACCGCGCCCTCTCCGGCATCCGCCTGTTCGAGGCCCCGCGCGATGCGTTCCCGCGCGTCCTCTCCGGTCTGGTTCCACTCGAGCGCCACGGCGACGATGCGCGCGATCTCCGGCTGGATCATCAGCGCGGCGTCACGGAGCTCCTCGGCGAGTTTTCCGTGCGTGACCAGCAGGACCCCGATCATGCGGCGGCCGGAGGCGTCACTGCCGTGTCGCGTCCCGGTGCGACACGCGGACGGGGAATCCGCGCTCCTTGAGAGCCTCCGCCAGCCGCTCCGCGACGTAGACGGAGCGATGCTTGCCCCCCGTGCAGCCGATCCCTATGGAAAGGTAGCTCTTGTGCTCGCGCTCGTAGAGCGGCAGCAGGTAGTCGAAGAACTCGGTGAGCTTCTGGAGGAAAGGCGCGGTCTCCGGGTCGCTCTCGATGTAGGCGGCGACGGCCTCGTCCGACCCGGTCTTGCCCTTGAGCTCCGGCACGAAATGCGGGTTGTTCAGGAAGCGGACGTCGAACACGAGATCCACGTCGTGAGGCACGCCGAACTTGAACCCGAAGGACGTGGCCGACACCACCATCCGGGCCTCGTCTGGATTCACGGCAAAGGTCTTCTGGATGAAGGAGCGAAGTTCGTGCACCGTCATCTCCGACGTATCGAGCACGACGTCCGCCACGGAGCGCACTTCCTCCAGCATCTGCCGTTCGCTCCGCAGCGACTGGAGGAGGGAACGGTCCCCCGAGAGCGGGTGGGGCCGGCGGGTCTCGGAGAACCGCCGGATCAGGGACTCTTCCGACGCGTCGAGAAACAGGAGGCGAGTTCCCGGAACCTGCTGGCGGAGATGGCCGAGGATCTGCGGGAAACGGGAGGCGAAGTCGGGATTGCGCACGTCCAGGATCACCCCGACGCGCGGGGCGCTCTTCTGGGAAAGGAGCGGCTCCACCAGCTCGAGCGGCAGGTTGTCCACGCAGAAGTATCCGATGTCCTCGAGGCATTTGTTGACGTAGCTCTTCCCGGAGCCCGAGAGCCCCGTCACGATGACGAGACTCTCGGGAGCGCCCGCGAGTCTCGCCTTCGGAGCCGGGTTCGGCGTGCTCACTCCGTCTCCCTCGAAGCCCGCATGTTCTTGGCGATCTGCTCGTCGACCTTCAATGCGAATTCCTTCGCCGCGTCGTACCCCTGGGACTTCAGCAGCTCGTTGCGCGCGGCAATCTCGATCAAGAGGGCGATGTTGCGCCCGGACGCGACGGGCAGCCGCAGAAGGGGCCGCGACCGGTCCAGGATCGTGTACATCTCGCCGTCCAATCCAAGACGATCGTATCGCTTCGCGGGATCCCAGCGCTGCAGCTCGATCACCAGCTCGATCGACTTGGAGGCCCGAACCGCCGACACGCCGAAGAGGTGCTTGATGTTGATGATGCCGATGCCCCTCAGCTCCATGTGGTAGCGGATCATTTCGGCGGCCCGCCCGACGATCGACCCGTTCGGATACTTGCGGATCTCGACGACGTCGTCGGCGACGAGCCGGTGGCCGCGCTGGATCAGGTCGAGCGCGCACTCGCTCTTGCCGATCCCGGAGTCTCCCAGGAGAAGCACGCCCATTCCGTACACGTCCACGAGAACACCGTGCACGGTCGTCGACGGCGCGAGCTCGTCTTCCAGGATCCGGGTGATCGACTGGATGACGACCGACGTCGTCTGGTCGGAGACGAGCAGCGGGACGTCCCGGACGCGGCACTCCCGGATCAGATCTTCTGGAACGCGCTGGCCCTTCGTGACGACGAAGGCCGCCACCGGAAGCGCGCAGATCGCCGCGATGCGCTCCGACCGCACGCCGGGGGGCATGGTGTCGAGATAGTTGAGCTCGCTCTCGCCCAGGATCTGGATCCGGCCCGGCTTGATGAAGGCTTCGTAGCCCGCGAGCGCGAGCCCGGGCCTCTGAATGCGCCCCCACGAGATCACGCGCTCGAAGCCCGTTTCACCGGCGACGGTCCGCAGCCCCAGATCGGCCAGCGCGGGAGAGCGCAGAACCTCGGCCGTCAGCCCCCGCCGGGCCGTCGTGACGCTCATGCGCGCACCGAGGGAACGGCGGACTCCGCGTCCTTGATCGCGACGAAGAGCTCCTGTGGGGTCTGCGCGCGACGCAGGGAATCGGCCACACCGGGCGTCTTCAGGAGACGCGAGATGCGCGCGAGCGCCTGCAGGTGGAGGGCGGGCGCCTCCGCGGGCGA
>JALYUA010000256.1 GCA_030854005.1 Acidobacteriota bacterium | reverse complement strand
TGCTGAAGGTGCTCATGAAATGGATGCCGAGCCACCCGACGACGATCCCGCCCAGGCCGCCGAGGAGAGCGAGAACGAGGCTCTCGGTCAGGAGGAGCCGCACCAGCCGGAAGCGCCCGGCCCCCATCGCCAGCCGGACCGCGATTTCGCGCGTGCGCGTGCGGGCGCGGCTCAGGAGAAGGCCCGCCGCGTTCGTGCACGCCACCAGCAGCACCGCGAGCGAGAGGAGCGTGAAGATCACGCTGAATTTCCAGTTGACGTCGTTGTCCTGCGTCCGCATCTCGAACTGCGTGCGAACCCCGGCGCCGCGTTCTCGATTGAGCCTGGGATACTCGCGTTCCAGGTCCCTCGCGAGCACGGACAGCTCATTGCGCGCCTGCGGCAGCGTCGTGCCGGGTTTCAGCCGCGCCCTGACCGTCAGCTGGCGATCGTCGCGGTCCACGAGCAGATCCTTCTGGGGGTTTGTCGAGAATGCGCGCGCCATCGCCAGGGGCATGTAGAAGTCGGGTCGGGAAAAGATCAGCATCCCCGGAAAGGATTCCGGCGCGACGCCGATCACGGTGAAGTCCGTGCCGTTCAACCGAACCGTCTTTCCGACGACGGACGGGTCGCCCGCAAACTCCCGTTTCCAGAAGGCGGGCCCGAGAACCGTCACCGCATCGCGGCCGGGAACCGCGTCCTCGTCGTCCCGAAAACCGCGGCCCACCAGGGGCTCGACACCGAGCACGCTGAAGTAGTTGCCGGACACCATCAATCCGCCGCGGACCAGCGGCGTGGCCCCGGGCTCGGCGCTGAAGCCGACGGATCCCAGCGCCGCGTTCGCGGTCACGCCTTCGTAGCTTTTCGTTTTGTCGCGGATGTCGACGTATTCGCGATACGAGAATCTGTCGAATCGGTTGTCGCGGGAGGTGCTCACCAGCGTGACCACCTCTCTGGGGCGCGGCACGGGATACGGCCGGAAGATCAGCGCGTCGAGCATGCTGAAAGGCGTCGCGGTCATCCCGACTCCCAGCGCGATCGTGACCACGATGAACGCGGTCAGGCCGGGCGTCCGGCGCAGGCTCCGGACCGCGTAGCGCACGTCGTCGAAGAAGTCCGTCAACCAGTGAATGCGTCGCATGTCTCGCATCTCCTCTTTCCGCTGCTCCAGTCCGCCCATCGCGCGCAGGGCCCGGATGCGCGCCTCCTCCGGGGAAAGCCCCTCGGCAATCCCCTCCTCGATCTTTCGCTCCAGGTGGAACCGGAGCTCCTCATCGAGCTCGCTCTCGACCCGGCGGCGGCGGAGAATGGACTTCAACCGCAAGGGCGCCGTGAACCACCAGTGTTCCATCCGCATGGCTCTCAGGCCTCCGACAGCTGGACGACGTGGGAGATCGCAGACGACAGCCGCCGCCAGTTCGCCGTCTCCGATTCGAGCTCTTTTCTTCCCAGGCGGGTGAGCGAGTAGAACTTTGCTCGCCGGTTGTTTTCGGTTTGCTTCCACTCCGCCTTGATCCAGCCTTCCTGCTCGAGCTTGTGCAGGGCGGGGTAAAGGGATCCTTCGCTGACCTGCAGCACGTCCGAAGACAGGGATCTCAGGCGAAGACTGATGGCCCACCCATGGAGGGGCTGCAGCGCCAGGATTTTCAGCAGCAGCAGATCGAGGGTGCCCTGGACGAGATCGCTCGGTTTACTCATATCGGTTTCCTAGGGTTGTCGGCGACGCCCTTCTCTCGGTAAGCAAGGGGTCTGAGCGGGTAGTACGGAGAATCCGGCTTCCAGGTTTCGTTATGGGGGAAGCAGCTTCCGAGGCGAGCGGAGCCGACGGTCACGAAGCGCGCAGGGGCAAGGTGGCGCCAGGCGCCCGGCGCCCCGCGCCCAATCACCACCGCCCCGCGTGGCTACTTCTTCCGCGTGTACGCGAACGTGGACGCCATGTCCTTGCCGCCCGCCGTGTACGTCCAGTCCTGCGTGAAGTGGTCGGCGTCCTTCAGCGTCACGACGAGGCCCGACATTCGCGGCGCGTCCGGGCTCGACAGGTTCGTCGCGTCCAAGTAACGGAAAGCGACCCGCTTCGGATCGGTCGAGGACGCGCGCATGCGCGGCTGGTTGTTCTCCGAACAGTAGTGGGTCATGACGAGCCCGGCGCCATCCGGATGGTACATGGTGATCATGTCGGTGTGGTCGGGCGACACGAGCGTCTCCATGAGGACCGTGCCCCCCGAAACGAGTCGGTAGCTCGCTTTCCCCGCGACCTTTCCGTCGTAGAGGCCGTCCCACTCCCCCTGCAGAGTCTTCAAGGACTCCCAGGCGGGACTCGAGGCCCCCGGCTTCTTTCCGCTCGCCTCGGTGGGACCGGCGGCCAGCGCCGCCCCGCCGGCGAGCGCGATGCCGGCGAGCGCCGCCATCCAGGGTGTGAATCGGATTCCTCGTCTCATGATGAGTCTCCTTTGCGTTGTTCGGCACGCCGTCTCGGGCGACGAGGCGCGCGATCGAGGCGCTGGTTTCAGCCGTCGGCGGGCTCGTCGATCCTGTTCCTATCGGTTTTCGAGGGGAGCGTACATCAGCCTCCTCTCGGTAAGCAAGGGGGGGCGATCGGAGACTCAGGTCATTTCCTGCCCGCTCCAACCTCGTCAGGCTTGCTGCGCCGCCCCTCCCCCCAGCCCTCTCCCCTGGCGCGCGGGGAGATGGGGGGAGACGCCCGACCTCCTCTCTCGATCCCTACGAGCTCCGCTCCGACCCCCGCCGCCACGCCGCCGGAGACTGCCCCATGAGCTTCTTGAAGGCGCGGGAAAACGCCGCTTCGGACTCGTACCCGGCGGATGCCGAGACCGCCGCCACGCGGCCGCCCTCCGCCAGCAGCCGGGAGGCGAGCTGCATGCGCCAGAGCGCGAGGTATTGCATCGGCGGCTGCCCGACCAGCTCCGTGAATCGCTCCGCGAGCACCGAGCGCGAGACGCCGACCGACCGGGCCAGGCGCTCAACGGTCCAGGCCTCGGCCGGGTCGGCGTGGAGCGCGCTCAATGCCTCTCCGATTATCGGATCCCGCAATCCCGCGAGCCAGCCGGTCTGATTCTCCGGGAGCGTATCGACGTACCGGCGGATCGCCTCGACGAACAACAGCTCCGACAGACGCTCGAGGACGTTCTGCCCGCCCGGCGATGGGTTGGTGGATTCTCTGGCGGCAATCGTCAGCAGTCCGCCGAGCCATCCGCTGCCGGGACGCGTGGAGGCGTCGGGCGCGCCGAGGTGGATCGTCTTCGGCAGCGCCGCGAGCAGCGGATTGTACGGGCGTTCGTCGATTCCCATGAAGCAGCAGACGATTCGAGCGCGTTCGGACCCGCCGCCGCCGAAGTCGTAGACGACCGGGAATGTCGCGGGACGAACGAACCTCGAGAGATCCGGCCGGTCGCGCAATCCCGGCGCGCTCGAGAGCACGTGCGGGTCCCCCTGCGGGAAGCAGATGAGGTCGCCCTCCCGCAGACGGATGGGCTCCTCGCCAACCGCGTGTCCCCACCCGCTGCCTCGCGCCATCAGGTGATATTCGATGACCCGCTCCGCGCCCGGCATCACCCGGCCGGCGATCTCCCGCGACGGCGGCGCTTCGAGGACCCACGGCGAGCTCAGGTCGAAATCGAAGAACACCGCTCCCTTCAACCGGACGCCGCGGAGCACCTCCGAGAGGACGTCGACCTTCACGTGAGCCTCGCGCGCGAATCGCGCGGACAGGAAGCCCGTGGGTCGCACTGACACGCGGCGCGGACGCGCGGGCAGCGTCCGATCACTGGCGGACGAACGGCAAGACTTCTCGGACGCCGGGAATGACTCTCAAAGCGGGAAAGATCGTACTTTGAACCAGCCGGCCGGAAGCCGGCAATAAGGAGAGGAGAGAGTCATGAAAAATGTGTTGTCTCGTGTTTCGGAGGTCACCCCGGATCGTTCGAGCTCCTTGGCGAATGCCCTCGCGGACCGCCTCGAGCAGGGGGCCGGCTCGCTCGCCGCCTTCGCGAGCGGCCTCTCGGAGGAGCAGTGGCAGACCCGCCTCCCTCAGGACGGGCGCAGGATCGGAGTCATCGTACATCACGTCGGAAGCATGTATCCGATCGAGATCGAGCTCGCGCAGAAGCTGGCCGCCGGCGAGCCCATCGCGGGCGTGACCTGGGAGACCGTCCACGGGATCAATGCCGCGCACGCCCGGGAGCAGGACGGCGTCACGAAGACCGAAGCGCTGGATTTCCTTCGGCGCAACAGCGAGGCCGCCGCAAAGGCGATCCGCGCTCTCTCCGACGAGCAGCTCGCGAACGGCGCGACGATCTCCTTGTACGGCGATGCTCCGCTGACCTGCCAGTTCATGCTGGAGGATCACGCCGTCCGGCACAGCTACCACCACCTGGCCGGGATCCGAGCCGCCCTGAAGGCGTGATTTGGGCGGTCAGCTCTGCGGAGTGCGCGAGACGCGGGCGATCCACGATCGCGTCGCACCGGCGCAGAGCTGACCCTCCCTTCCCCCCGGCCCTCTTCCGAGACTTACGGGTTAAACGCCTGTATGTCGGCCGTGCTCGCCAGTGTCCCGAAAGGATTGACGTACGTCTTGACGGCGGCATTCGTCGTGTCGGTCACCGTGACCGTGTATTCCACGCCCGAACCGGAAGCGATGAAGACCCAGTACTTCGCGTTGAAGGCGCGCCCGTCCAGGACCTTGACGAGTAACTCGAGGTTGTTGGGGCTGAAGAACCAGAACGCGCCCGAATCTGCCGCGATCCCCGTCGACTGAGCCGTCGCCGTCTGGCCGGGCGGCACCCGGAACGTCGCCTGCACCTTGAAGCGTCCGCCGTTCAAGCACAGCGAAGTCGCGTCGGTGATGCAGCCACCCGCCACTCCGTTGGCGCTCTGCGGCTCTCCGTAGATGAAGTCGTCCATGACGACCACATCTCCCCCGGCGAAATTGTCGTTGGGGCCGAGCGCAACGTCTCCGCTTCGGATCCGCACGCGGCTGACGCGCTCTCCGCCGTTGAAAGAGACCCCGAGGAACGAAAGGTTCTGGCTGCCCGGCGCCAGAGCCGGAACGGCGAAGATCCCGAGAGAGGCGCCTGACTGGTCGTAGAACTGAAGGGAGGTCGAGGTCGCCGAATCCACGTCCGTGAACACGGCGCCGAATCCGCTGACGACGGCGGGATTCGCCGTTCCCGGCAGGAAGAACAC
>JALYUA010000156.1 GCA_030854005.1 Acidobacteriota bacterium | reverse complement strand
GCCCGCCGCACCACCCCGCAAAACACCAGGCGACGGAAGCGGCGAAACGTCCCGGCCGCTCCGCGTAGAAGCGGGAGATTTTCCCGTCGACGTTGCCGGCGGACCCGCGGAGATTCTCGAGCCGGTGGGCGAGCGGCTTCCACCGGGACAGGCGTTGGATGATCGGCGAATACGCGCCCCGGCTGAGCGCCCACGTCATGAGGACGAGGAGAACGCCCAGGCCGGCGGTGGCGGCGACGGCCGCGATCTGAGCGCCACGCGGCAGACGGAACCGCGCCATCGCGGTGACCACGCCGGCGGCGACGAAGATCCACTGAGCCATCAGATCCGCGTGCTTGTGGAGCGTCACCGAGGCGACGGCGCCTTCGCCTCCGCGTCCCCCTCCTGTAGGCCCGCGCAGGAGGTGCATCTTGAGCGGCTCTCCCGCGACGTTGCCGGGCGCGATCGAGTTGGCCGCGTACCCGGAGAGGTACAGGCCGAAGATTTTCGGAAATTGCGCGATCGGAAGAGGCGGATCGAACACGCTGCGCCAGCCCTGGACGAAAGCGGCCTGGGAGAGCCCGTAGATCGCGACCAGGAACGCGAACCACGGCCCGACACGGGCCACGTGCGCGGCGATGTCCCGCCAGCCGATTCTCGAGAAGACCGCCACGGCCAGAGCGATCCCCACGATGAGGAGGACCGCGCGGGCGCGGGAGGAGGCGGGCGCGGTTTCTCCTTCGGGGGGCAAAGCCTCCCGCCGGGAATCGCTCCCTTCCTCCGGAGAGGCCTCGAGCGATGGCGGCGCCTGCGCTCCGGGGGACGGCGGGCCTCCCGCGGCGGGAGGGAGACCGCCCGGCCGCGCCGGCAGGAGAGTCTTCAGCTCCGGGGGCAGGGAGAACGTCACGTCTTCGCGGACCGTCTCGAACTCACGGACCTCCACGACGCCGAACATCCGGCGCGCCTGTTCGACGACCTCCTGGACGAGAACTTCTGGAGCGGACGCGCTCGCGGTCAGCCCGAAGACCCGCACCCCTTCGAGCCACGCCGGATCGATGTCGCCGGCCCGCTCGATCAGGTGCGAGGGAACGCCCTGGGCCTCTCCCACCTCGCACAGGCGCAGCGAATTGGAGCTGTTCGGCGCGCCCAGCACGAGCAGCATTTCGACCTGCGGGGCCATCGCGCGCACGGCGTCCTGCCGGTTCTGTGTCGCGTAGCAGATATCTCCCCTGGCGGGCGACACCATCCGGGGGAAACGGCGCTGCAGGACGCCGACGATCTCGCGGGTGTCGTCGAGCGAAAGGGTGGTCTGGGTCAGATAGGCGACGCGCTCGGGATCGGGGACGCCGACCGCCTCGGCCTCCTCCCGCGTCCCGACGAGCCGGATGGCGTCGGGCGCCTCGCCGAGCGTCCCCACCGTTTCGTCATGCTCTTCATGGCCGATCAAGATGATCGTGTAACCGCGCCTCGCATAGTGGATCGCCTCCAGGTGCACCTTCGTGACGAGCGGGCAGGTTGCGTCGATCGTGCGGAGGCGCTTGCGGCGGGCGTCTTCGCGCACCGCCGGCGAGACGCCATGCGCGGAGTAGATGAGCCACGCGCCGTCCGGAACTTCGTGAATCTCCTCGACGAAACGGGCGCCCTTCTCGCGCAGCTCCTCCACGACGTAGCGGTTGTGGATGATCTCCTTCCGGACGTACACGGGCCCGTCGCAGACCTCGATCGCCCGCTGGACCACGTCGATCGCTCGGACGACTCCCGCGCAGAAGCCGCGAAGCCCGGCGACGAGCAGTGTCCGGTCAATCACGGGCGCCTCGGCGCGACTCACCAGGAAACCGTTTCCACCAGGTCCTGGTCGATCCTGGAACGCTTCGCGGCGTCGCCCGCGGCCGAGCGGGCGAGCTCAGGCGACAGCGCCAGCACGCGGTCCGCGACACCGTCGGGATCGAGCCCGAAATTCTTCCGCTGCAGCGCCTGCGGAGAGTGCTCGACGAACTGGTCCGGGATCGCGTGAACCCGGACGCGCGAAGTCGGAAGCCCGAGCGACTGCACCGTCTCGAGGACGCCGCTCCCGAACCCTCCCGCCGCCAGGTGCTCTTCGACGGTGACGATTCGCGGAGCCATCGCGAACGCCCGGGCGAGAAGATCGCGGTCGAGCGGCTTGGCGAACCGCGCGTTGACGACGCCGCACGCGACACCCCGCGCGGCGAGCAGGGCCGCCGCCTCCACCGCCACGGGGACCATGGAGCCGTAGGCGAGGAGGCACACGTCGCTCCCCTCCGAGAGGACCTCGCCGCGTCCTGCCGGAATCTCCCGCAGCTCTTCGTCGAGCGGAGCGCCGACGCCGAGCCCCCGCGGGTACCGCACGGCCCACGGCCGGCCCGAACGGATCGCCGTGAAGAGCAGATGCTGAAGCTCATTCTCGTCCTTCGGGGCGGCCACGGTCATGTTGGGTATGCAACGCGTGAACGCGATGTCGAAGATGCCCTGATGCGTCTTCCCGTCGTCGCCCACCAGGCCTGCCCGGTCGATGCAGACCGTCACCGGCAGGTTCTGCAGCGCGACGTCGTGGATGAGCTGGTCGAAGGACCTCTGGAGAAACGTCGAATAGATGGAGACGACGGGCTTCCAGCCCTCCTTCGCCATTCCGGCCGCCATGATGACCGCGTGCTCCTCGGCGATCCCGACGTCGTACACGCGGTCGGGAAAGCGTTTCTTGACTTCCGCGAGCCCGGTCCCTTCGAGCATCGCGGCGCTGATCCCGACGATGGTCGGGTCCGACTCCATCATCGTGATCAGGGTGCGCGCGAAGACCTGCGAGTACGTGTAGCGGGCGCCGGGTCCGGCCATGGGCGACGGGCTGCCCGGCTGATGGAACTTCAACGGGTTGTCCTCGGCCTGCTTGAACCCGCGCCCCTTGTGCGTGAGCGCGTGGAGCACCACGGGCGTGCCGTCCCGCGAGATGTCCCGAACGCTGCGCAGGGCCTCTTCGAGCTCAAGAAGGTTGTGTCCGTCGATCGGACCGATGTACTGGAGCCCCATTTCCTCCCAGATGACGTTCGGGAGAAAGAGGCCTTCGACGGAGGTCTTGATCTTGCGCGCGATCTCCCAAGCCTCTTCGCCGAGCGGGAGCTTGGAAATGAGCTTCTGGCCGGTCTCGGTGAGCTTCTGATACTTGGGGTTCAGGATCAGTCGGTTGCGCCAGTGCGTGAGCCAGCCGATGTTCTCCGAGATCGACCAGCCGTTGTCATTGAAGACCACGACAAGCCGCTTCGGTTTCTGATGCACGATGTTGTTGAGCGCCTCGTAGCTCGTGCCCGAAGTCAGAGCCCCGTCCCCGACGATCGCGACGACGGAAGGCTCCGAGGGATCATTCTGCAGGGCGGCCGCGATGCCGAGCGCGTAGCTCAATCCCGTCCCCGCGTGTCCGGCCGCCAGAGTGTCGTGCGCGCTCTCCGAAGGCTCGGCGAACCCGGACAGGCCGCCCGGCGTCCGGATCGTCGAGAACCCGTCCCGGCGTCCGGTCACGAGCTTGTGGGTGTAGCACTGATTGGACGTGTCCCACACGAGGCGGTCCTTCGGGCTGTCGAAGACCCGATGGAGCGCGAGCGTCAGCTCGACGACGCCGAGGTTGGACGCGAGGTGCCCGCCCGTCTTCGTGATCGTGTCGATGATGAGCGTCCGGCATTCGCGCGCGAGCTCGGTCAGCTCGTCTGCGGAGAGCTTCTTCAGGTCCGACGGCGAGTCCACCCGGTCGAGCACCCCGGATTTCCGATCGGAGCGGACCGGAGGCGAGGAGGGTTCGTCGGTTTTTTTCATGTCGCGCGCCTTCTCGAAATACGTCCGACGGCAGCCCGAGGATGCAGGGTGGCCGAGCGGCCCGCCACCGTCCGGACGTGCAAATATACCAACCGCCGACGGTACGGGAGCGCACACGGGGGCGCCCCGGGGCGCGCGTATCCCCCTATACTCCTGGCCGCGGAGGAGGCCCATGGCGCTCGAAATCGGATCCGAGGAACACCGCCGTCTTTACTGCCGGACTTTCATCGAAACCCACAAGCGGTACCGCCCCGAGGATCTTGCCTGGCCCGACCTCGACGCGGAGGGGCTGGCGCGGCTGAAGTCTCTGCCCGTCTGGAACGAGGCCGTCCGCACCGAGGCGGCCACGGCCGTCAAGGTGCAGGCGCTCGGGAGGGCGGAGACGGATCCCGTTCTCGCCGAGGCGATCTCGCTGCAGGGGTATGAGGAGGGGCGACACGCGTCCGTGATTGCCCTCCTGACGCGGCACTACGGGATCGCGACCGACCCGTTCCCTCCACCGGAGGAGCCGGCGAATCCGACCTGGACCTTCCTCCGAACCGGTTACGGCGAATGCCTCGACTCCTTCTTCGCGTTCGGGCTCTTCGACGTCGGCCGCCGCACGGAGCTCTTCGCGGCGGAGTTGATCGGCCTCTTCGACCAGGTCATGCAGGAGGAGGCACGGCACATCCTGTTTCTCGTGAACTGGGCGGCGGATATTCGCGCGCGCCGCCCGCTGCTCGCGCGTCCCGCCTTCGATCTCCGCCGCGCGTGGAACATCGGAGCGCAGGCGTTCGACCGCGTGCGCGGCGCGATGGCCATGAAGGGCTCGGGGAACCAGACCGGATTCACGATGAAGACGCACGGTCTGGTCGATCTCTCTCCGCGCTCCTTTCTCGAGCTGTGCCTGTCGGAAAACGACCGCCGCCTTTCTCTCTACGATCCGCGCCTCCTGAGACCGACCCTCACCCCCTCCGCGGTCCGCGCCGTCCTCCGCGTCCTGCCGAAGAAGCGGATCGAACAGGCCTTCGGGCCAACGGCGTCGTAACCGCCCTCGACTCTCAACTCTCAACTCTCAACTTCCTTGAGCCCCGATCTCGTCAGCGCCTGTGTTTTCTGCGCCGGGCTTCTGCTCGGAATCGAGGCGCCGCCCTGGCCCGGTTTCGGAGCGGAGATCGGGTTCTCCTACGGCACCGGAGCGCGGCGCGTCGATCCGGCGCCCGGCCGGCAGGATCTGTCCGACGTGACGCCCAAGTTCGTCCTCGTCGGGGCGGGAGGTGCGCGCGAGGCGGCGGGAGATCTCGGGGCGGGCACTCCCGCCGCGCAGTGGGACGTGCGCGTCGCGCTCGCGCCCTCCCACACAGAGCAGACCCAGACGCCGTATTCGCTCGACAACGTCGTCACGACGGGAACGGGGCGCTACGAGAATTTCTCGCTCCTCGTACGGTTGCCCGCCGGAGGGCGGGATTCGGTCGAAGCCGGGGCGATCCGCAAGACGCACAAATCGACGGACCTCGTACATCTCGGCGGTGAGCGGTTCGTCCTCGGAGAAGAGCGCACGCTGTCGGCCGAGCGGATCGACGTCGCGCTCGGATGGAGGCACCGCTGGCCGGGCCTCGAAGCCGCGGTGTCGGCGCGGTACACGAAGCCCTCCGGGAGCACGGGCACGACCGGGACCTTTCGAATCGCGGGCAGCCCCCTCTACGGGGCCGGGCTCGAGCTCCGCGCGCGGCGGGGCCGCTGGACCGCGTGGGTCGCGGGGGAGAGGACCGCGGGGTCGCTGACCGTGCACGAGGAGAGCGCGCCCGACTTCCGATCGCACGACGGCTCCGCGCGCGCGTCTCTCGAGGCCTACCGCGTGGGCGGTCTCTGGAGCGGGGCGCGCACCGAAGCGATGGCGTCCGCGACCTGGGACCGCTCCCGTCTGCCCTTCGTTTCCTTCGCGCCGCTCGGAACAGAGACCGTCCTGTTCGAGCAGGGCTTCTCCTCCGATTCGCGGACGCGGCAGATCTTCGCCGACCTGACCGTCCGCCGCGCGATCGGGCGCGCCGTGCGCCTCCGTGCTTCGCTGCGTCTCGGTTATGGAAACGAAACGGTGTCGCTCCGCGATCCCGAGGGGGTGCGCGAGCCGCGCCGCCTCGACGTCACCCGCACCGGGGTCTTCGGGGCCGGCCTCTCCCGCGCTCTGGGCTCGCCGGAAGCCAGCCTGTTTCTGGGCGCCGACTTCAAGGTGGATTTGAAATAGTTCTCAGGAGCCCGTTTTCAGTTTTCAGCACGACCCTGCCCGCCCCACCCGTTTTTTACTGATGACTGGTGACTGATTACTGACGACTGACGACCGGCCGGCCGGCGAGCAGTTTCGCCTCGAGCTTTGCCACGATCGAGGCGACCTCGAGCCGAGTGACCTTGGAGCCCGGGCCTCCGGCTTCCACCCGCTCGAGAGTCGCCCACGCGAGCTCGACCGGCAGCGCGGTAAAGGCGAGGATCCCGCGCGGGGCCCCGGCCGACTGCAGCGCAAGGATGTACTCCGACGCCGCCTCGAGATCGCGGCGCGCGAGCGCGAAGACGTCCGAACGGGGCAGATCCGGAGCGATGTACCTTCGCCCCTCCGCGGCGTCCTCATTCGTGTCTTTCAGGATGTTCACGAGCTGCAGCCCCTCGCCGAACAGCCTCGCTCTCGGCTTGAGCTGCTCCGCGGCCGCGGACAGGGCCGGGCGGTTCAAGAGGAAGAGCTCCGTCAGCATCTCGCCCACGAGGCCCGCGACCGCGTAGCAGTAGTCCCGAAGCTCCGCCATCCCGGACAGGGCGAGGGCTCCGCGCTCGTCGCTCTTCTCGACGAAGGACGCCATCCCTTTCACCGACCGGAGAACGTGATCCTTGATCGGGGCGCGAGCCGAAGGGTCGAGAGAGAGGAAATCCTCGAGCACCGCGGGGATCTCGGAAACGAGCGTCATGTATCCGGCGTGGGAGGACGGTCGCGCCTCGGCCCAGCGCTCGGAAAGGCCGCGCGCCTCCGGCAGGGACGGGCGGGTCAAAAGCGCTCCGAACTCACGCAGCGCGTCGATCCTGGCGGCTCGCGGCCATTCCGCGGCGTCCTCGAAGGTATCCGCGATACGAAAGAGGAGGTACGCGACCGTGACCTCGCGGCGCGTCGGCTCGGGCAGGCGCGGGATCGAGAGCGCGAACGTCCGGCTCGTTTCGACGAGCAGCCGGTCGAGTTTCTCCGTGGCTTCCCTGTGGTCCGCCATGAGCCTCCGCCTCAGAACCCCGCCGCGGCGAAGCGGTCGAGAAACTCCGCGAGGGAACCCGCGCACGCGTGGGCGCGGCGCCTCAGTCCGAGAAGCTTACCAATCGACGCCGGGGCAAGGAGCGCGCGGCGGGCAACACGGCCGCGGTCGACCGACCCGTCGGCCGCGAGAGAGCCGGCGAGAAAGTCCGGCAGGTCCTCCGCGGCGGAGTCGGACACGACGCGGGCGAGCAGGTAAGGAGCGCCCGGTGCGGCCGCCTGCGCCGCACGGGCCCACCCGGCCGATTCCATATCGACAGCGTCGGCGCTGTTCCCCTCCCGCCCGCGTAAGGCCGCCTTCTCCTTCGCGGTGACAGCGATTCGCGCTCTCGTCACGAGCCGCGCCCCGCGGGCGTTCGGGGCGAAGTCGAGCGCGCGCGCGACCCACGCGCGATCCGGCCCCGGCACGATCGTCCCCTCCTCATCGCCGACCGCCTCCGCGATGAGAACCTGTCCCACCGCGATGTCCGGCGCGAGCGCGCCCGCGAGTCCGGCGCCGATCCAGCGGCGCGGACCGAGCGCGCGCAGCAGTTCCGCCAGACCCGAGGCGGCGTTCAGCGGCCCGGCGCCCGTCCGCGCCAGAATCACGGGCTGCCCCGAGAGAGTTCCGCGCCACGCCGGCCGAGGGGCGCCGGGGAAGCGGGAGATGCCCCGCGCCCGCTCGATCAAGGCGTCCGTCTCTTCCCGCAGAGCCGTGACGATCAGAATTTCCGAGGCGCTGCCCCGCAAGGCGTCACCCGCGGACATACCCGTTCGCCTCGAACCAGGCGACCGCGCGACCGAGCGCCGGCACGACGTCGTTCTGGGGCAACCCGAGCTCCGAGACCGCCCGGAACGCGTCGAAGTACATGGGGTGTCGCGACATGCGGACGCCTTCGAGCGGAATCGAGGGCTCCTTCTTCCGGAGGCGTGAGATCACCAGATCCGCTCCCGCGGCCGCGAGCGGAACCCAGTGAGGCAGTTTCCATTTCGGCGAAGGGATCCCGGTCAAGCCCGAGAGGGCGTCGAAGATTTCCTTCAGGGACATGTTGCGGTTTCCCAGGATGTAACGCTCTCCCGCGCAACCGCGCTCCGCGGCGAGCAGGTGGCCCTCCGCAACGTCGCGCACGTCGATCAGGTTCAGGCCCGTCTCCACGTAGGCGGGCATCTTCCGATTGAGAAAGTCGAGGATCATCTTCCCGGTGGGTGTGGGCTTCACGTCGCGCTCGCCGACCGGGGTCGAAGGGTTCACGATCACGACAGGCAGGCCGCGGCCGGCCCATTCCCGCGCGACCCGCTCCGCTTCGTACTTGCTCTTCTTGTAGGCGCCGATGAGGGTTTCGGGCGTCACAGGCGTGCTCTCGTCGGCGGGAAGGCCGTCCGCTCTTCTCCCCAGGGCGCCGACGGAGCTCGTGTGCACGACCCGCTCGACCGCGGCGTCGGCGGCGGCGCGCAGCAGGTTGTCCGTGCCGGCGACATTCGAGGCGTAGAGGGCGTCGGGACGCCGGGCCCCGAGCCGGTAGTCGGCCGCGCAGTGGTAAACGACCCGGCAGCCGCGGACCGCTTCCCGGAGCGAGGGCGGGTCCGTCAGGTCGCCGACGGCGATCTCGATCGAAAGGCTCTCGAGGTTTGTCCGCCGGCTTTCCTGCCGCACGAGACACCGGACCGGTAGACCGCGCGCCAGCAGAGCCCGCACGATGTGGGAGCCGACGAACCCGGTGCCCCCGGTGACGAGGTTCATCGGAAAGAGTGGTGAGTTGTCCGTCTCGAGTTGTCAGTTCTCAGTTTTCAGTTTCCAGGCCGGGACCGACCGCCGACTGATCACTCAGACTCGATGACTCAGAACTGAGAACGTATAACTGATGACCGACGTCTACCCGAGCAGATTCCACGCGGCGAGCCGCAGCATGTCCCCCGGCCTCTTGGGCAGCTCGCGCACGACGGAGGCCTCGAACCCGGAGTGCATCGCGCAGTTCTGGCAGAGGCTGTCCTGGCGCGACTCCCAGTAGTCCCAGTCGGTTTCGTTCCAGAACTCCTCCCACTCCTCGGAGAATTTCTTCCCGATCAGGTAGCAGGGGCCCTTCCATCCTCGCGGCGTGTACGTCACGGTGCTCCAGGGCGAGCAGTCGTATTCCCGCAGCCCCGCCGCGAACTCCAGGAACATCGGAGTGGATGTCAGGCGGTACTTCTTGGAAATCTCCAGCACCCGCTTGAACTTCTTCTGGATTTCGTCGCGGGTCAGAAAGATGTCCCGTGTCACCGACTCGTACTGATAGCCGGGCGAGACCAGCATTCCCTCGACGCCCAGGGAGGTCAGGAGTCGGCAGAGCTCTTCGACCTCTTCGACGTCGGTCTCCTTGAAGATGGTCATGTTGGCCATCATGTGGTGGCCGAGCTTCCGGCCTTCGCGGATCATTTCGATGGCCTTGTCGAACACCCCGTCTTTGGCGCAGACCCGGTCGTGGGTCTCGCGCATGCCGTCCAGGTGCACGTTGATGACGAGCCTCTTGTCGGGAGCGATGACCCCGTAGACCCTCTGATCGAGCAGGAGACCGTTGGTGCAGAGGTAGATGTGGCGCTTGCGGCGGATGATCTCGGAGACGAGCTCCGGCAGCTCGGGATAGATGGTGGGCTCTCCTCCACAGAGGGACACGATGGGCGCTCCGGACGTGTCGACGGCGTCCAGGCACTTGGAAAGCGGCAACCGGTCGGCGAGCTTGCCCGTGTGGCGCTCGACCGCGCACCCGATGCACGCCAGGTTGCACGTGTAGAGAGGCTCGAGCATGAGGACGAACGGGAAGCGCTTGCGGCCCTGGAGGGCGGCGCGCGCCTGATTGGCGATGGTCCCGGCGGTCAGGTGAAGGGGAAACCTCATGAAGTCGTCTCCTCGAAATCCGGAGCGGCGGATGCGGAGAGCCGCGCGCCGGCAGGGCGGCGAAGCTCGCGCGGCTCGGAGCTTCCTCGCGCCCGATCATAGAGCGAGAGCGCCCAGAGCGGAAAATACGTCGCGTACAAGTGATAGCGCAGGTAGAACACCTTCGGGAAGCCCGTGCCGGTCCAGGACTCATCCTTCCACGAACCGTCGTACAGCTGCTGGCGGAGCAGGTACTGGACCGCCCGACGGATGCTCTCCGACTCCTCCCCGAGCGCCAGAAGCGCCATCAACGCCCACGCCGTCTGCGACGGAGTGCTCGGACCGATTCCCTTCAGGGAGGGATCGTCGTAGGACCTCGGCAGCTCCCCCCATCCCCCGTCCGCGTTCTGGTGCCGCCGAAGCCAGCTCGCCGCCTGCTGCCAGCGCTCGGCGGAGAGATCGACGCCCGCGCTTTTCAAGCCGCGGAGCGCGAGCCACGTGCCGTAGATGTAGTTGCAGCCCCAGCGGCCGTACCAGGTCCCATCGCGCTCCTGCTTGCGCGAAAGAAACTCGATCCCGCCGGAGACCGCCGCGTCCGAAGCCGGGATCCCGAGCTTCTCCAGAGCGTCGAGCGTGCGGCCGGTGATGTCCTCGCAGCTCGGGTCGATCATCGCGTTGTGGTCGGCGAAAGGAATCCAGGTCAGGACCTGGTTGTCGCACAGCCGGTCGAACGCCGCCCAGCCCCCGTCGGGGTTCTGCATCCCGATCTGCCACCGAAGGCCGCGCTCGACGGCCACGCGGCGCCGCTCTTCCGCCCTCCCGTCCGGAAAACGGACGCCGGCGAGAGCCGCGAGGACCTCGGCCGTGTCGTCCATGTCCGGGTAGAACTCGTTTTCGTACTCGAAGAACCACCCTCCGGGAGGGAGCCCGGGCGCGGTGACCTGCCAGTCCCCGGCGCGGCGGACCTCTCGATCGACGAGCCAGCCGGCGCCGCGCAGGAGGTCCGGGTGGTCCTCGGACAGCCCGGACTCCTTGAGCGCCAGCAGGGCGAGCGCCGTGTCCCAGATGGGAGAGAAGCACGGCTGGATGCGGAGCGTGTCGTCGTCCTCAATTTCCAGGCGCTCGAGCTCCTCGATCTGGGAGACGAGCGTCGGATGCTCCAGCGGATATCCGAGGCATCGCATGGCCAGGATCGTGTTGACGATCGGGGGAAAGATTGCTCCGAGGCCCCCGCTCTTCTCGAGCCGCGCGAGAACCCAGGCCTCCGCCGCGCGCAGAGCCCGGCGGCGGAGGGGCTTCCACGGCGAGCGTTCGAGAACCTTCAGGGTGCGGTCGACGAGCACGAAGAACCCGCGCCACATCCGCTCTTTGAGCGGGCGGGCCGGCGGCGGAGGGGTGGGCGGAGCGGAAAGGACGCGCAGCTCGTCGATGCGCGCGGATTCGGGGACGAGGCATTGAGGCTTGTGCGCCCAGAGGATGGACAGCGGCACCACGATCGCCCGCGACCAGGACGACATCCGGTAGATGTTGAAAGGGAACCAGTTCGGCAGAAGAACGAGCTCCGGAGGCACGGCCGGGCAATCCGCCCAGTCGCTCTGTCCGAACACGGAAAGATAGATGCGCGTGAAGGAATTGCAGGCGTCGATACCCCCGAGCCCGAGGATGACCTCGCGCGCGCGGGCCATGTGCGGCGCGGCTGGGGTATCGCCCGCGAGCTTCAGCGCGAAGTAGGCCTTGACGGAGGCGCTCACCTCGGGGGGACCGCCCTGGTAGATCGCCCAACCGCCTCCCGGCAGCTGCTGCCGCCTCAGATACTCGGCGACCTTTCGGATTCGGGGGTCCTGGCCGCGTCCCAGAAAGAACAGGGTCAGAAGGTATTCGGACTCGAGGATCGTGTCGCCTTCGAGCTCGCCGCACCAGTGGCCGTCCTCGTGCTGGATCGAAAGCAGGTATCTCCGGGCCGCATCCATGGCCGAAGTAACGGCCGGGTCCGGGACCTCCTGCGCGTCGGCTCGGATCGAATCGCTTCTCATGACGTTCGCTCGGGCCTCGAAGCGCCGGGCGATGGCGCCCTCGACCCACCGACCCTCCCTCTCGCGCTGCGGAAAAGAATCAGGACGAACCTCCGAAAGTATACGTTCGCAGAGTCGGAGAGGATTCTGTGTGCGGAGGCGTACAAAACCAGGGTCGGTCGGCCCCGGATCGACGGGCCGCTCCGGCTCCCCTTGCGGACGGACCTTATGCGGCCGGCCCCGACGGGAGCTCTGCTTCCTCCCGCCGCCCTCGTTCGTCCCGCGCGGCGAGCGCCGCGCCGAGCAGGCCGGCGTCGTCCCCCAGGCGCGAGAGCACGACGCGAGGTTTCGCGAGCTCCGTCGTGAACGCGTGCTCTTCCGCGGCCCGGCGCACGAGCGTCAGGTAGGGAGACCCGAGCGCCGCCGAGACTCCGCCGCCCAGCACGAAGAGCTCCGGGGCGAGGACATCGAACAGGTTCGCGATCGCGAGGCCCACGTACCGCGCCGAGTTTTCCACCGCCGCGACAACGGGCCGGTCCCGCGCCTCGAACGCGCTGGCGAGATCGGTGCTGTGAAGCCTCTCGCCTCCCCGCTCGACGCGCCGGGCGAGCTTCGATTTCTTTCCGCGCTCGACGGCTTTCCGAACGTGCCGCGCGATTCCCGTCTTCGACGCCTCCCACTCGAGGGTCCCACGCGCCTTGCCGGGCCGGGCCCGCCGGGCGTCGAGCACCATGTGCCCGATCTCTCCCGCGTTGCGGTTGATGCCATGCACCACCTTCCCCTCCCACAGGACGCAGCCTCCGACCCCGGTCCCGATCCAGAGTCCGACCACGCGCCGCACTCCGCGGGCGGCGCCGGCGAGCCATTCGCCGTAGACGGCCATGTGAACGTCGTTGTCCAGAACGACCGGTGCCCCGAGGTGCCGCGAGAGCCAGGGACCGACCGCGAGCTTCTTCACCGCGATGTTCGGGGTGCGGAGGATCGAGCCCCGCGCGGGATCGAGCGGGCCCGGAGAGCCCATCCCGACCGCCGCGAGGCGCGCGCTCGAGATTCCGGCCTCCCGGAGGGCCGCCGACGCCGTCTCCCGCAGAGCCTCCAGAAGGGCGGCACTCCCCTCCGAGAACGGAGTCGCCGTCTTCGCGCGCGAAAGAATCTTCCCTTTCGCCGTGACGACGCCGGACAGGATCTTGCTTCCACCGAGATCGATGCCGAGGTACAGGTCGCGCGCGCTCATCGGCCGGCGGACACCGGGAGCCGGCTCTTCGGAATGCGCACCAGGACGGTGTACTGCGGATCGACCATCTGGGCGATGGGGGCCCGGGCATTCTGCGAGACGAACTCGTACGCATCCATCTCGGCGAGCCCCGTCTTTTCGCGGACCCACGCCACCATGTCCTTGAAGGCGACGCGGGCCGCGTCCTCGAGCGGGCGGCCGGCCCCGACCGACATCATCCAGTCGGCGTTCTCGATTCGAGGCCACGGGGTGTCGCGTTTCTTGATGAGGTCGACCGTCAGCGTGACGTCCATGGCGCCCTCGACCGCCGTTCCGATGATCTCGCCATCCCCCATCGCATAGTGTCCGTCCCCGAAGGAGAAGAGAGCGCCGGGCACCCGGACGCCGAGGTAGATCGTGTTCCCCGCGCGGACTTCCGGGCAGTCCATGTTGCCGCCGAAGTTGTCCGGCACGACTGTCGAGCGAACTTCGCCGCCGGAGGGCGCGACGCCGAGACAGCCGAGGAAGGGCGCGAGCGGCACCTCCCAGGCGAGCTTTCCGTCGCGGGAACGCGTTCTCGCGGTCTTGCGGGCCCGGTCGACGTCGTAGAACCAGACGGTCTCGGGAAGGTCCGCGCCGAGGATGGCGGTGCGGTCGGTGCCGTTCAACGCCCCGAAGCCCGGGAAGAACGAGGAAATGCCGACGTCTCGGGCCGGCTCCAGCGCCTCGATGCGAATGGCGAGGGTATCTCCCGGCTCTGCGCCTTCCACGAAGAAGGGGCCCGTCTGGGGATTGTCGTGCCCGGGCGCAATCACCTTCGTCGGGAGCTGGTCCGGCCGCGTGACGGCGCCGTCGTAGCAGTCTTCCGTCCAGCTGACGAGCCGCGTGCCGGGGCGGATCCGGCGGATCGGAGGCGCTCCGCCGAAGGTGTAGCGGAGCTCGCCGTGCGAGGGGCGGTATCGGACCACGGGGCGGTCGGCGATAGGCGCCTCGGGAGCGGCGAGAGCGAGAAGGGTCAGTGCGATGTGAAACGGGCCCATGCGGCGGCCTCCTTCGAGCGTGAGAGTGTACGCGGGAGGCCGCCCGAAGAGGGCTGACCTCGAATCGGTTCCGTTTCCCGCACGGATCTTCCCGCCTTCCGCCTCCCGCCTCGCGGGCTTTCTGGAAGCGGTGTTCGCGCTCCTTTTTCCCTATAGGATCGCGCGTCTATGACACGCCCGGGGAAAAGTGGCGGGAAAAAGCACGGCCGGGTGTCCGGCGGTTTTGTCGCGGTCATCATCTTCAAGATCCTGAAGGGTCTCGCCTTCATCGTTCTCGGGATCGCCGCGCTCAAGCTGTCTAGAAACGCGGAGATGCCGACCGCGGTTCAGATCGCGAAGTTTCTGAGCGTCTCGAGGGAAAACGAGCTCGTCCAGCGGGTCGCCGCGATCATCCAGACTCTGACGCCGCGCCAGGCCACCGCGGCGGGAGTCGCCTCCCTCGTCATCGCGGTCGTGTTCATCCTCGAAGGGATCCTGCTCGCGCTGCGCGTGCCCTGGTCGACGTATCTGACGATCGGGTTGACCGCGCTCGGAATTCCGCTCGAGCTCTACGAGATCTTTCACCGCCCCGACTCGGTCCGGCGCTATCTCCTGCTCGCCGTCAATCTGGCGATCCTGATTTTTCTCTGGACCCGGAGAAACGAGTTCCGGAAGGAGCATACGGCGCCGGCGAAGAAAGCCGCGGTCGGGTAGTTCTCAGTTCTCGGTTCTAGGTTCTCACTTTGCCGGGAACCTTCGGGCGAGCCAAGCCTCCACCTCTTCGGGGTGATAGCCAAAGGGCCCGGGCTTCCCCTTGTAGACGATTTTTCCACTCTCTTCGATGATGTAGAACCGCTCGGGCCACCCCGCGTACGCGGCGTTGGCCGGGTTCTCGATGGGATCGATGACGAGCGGCACGTCGTAATGGAATCGCTTCACGAAGTCGTTGGCGATCGCCAGCCGCTGCGCGAGCGTCTTCGGCTGCGCGTAGCAGACGTTCTCCTTCTCGTTGGACGTCATCTGCCATTCGTCTTCCGGATGCGCTTCCCGGATGTAGACGGTCAGGAACTCGGCCCTTCCCTCGTACCGGTGTGCGAGCCGTCTCACGCGCTCGACCGAGCGCCGGAACGGCGGTCAGGTGTAGCTGCCGAAGACGAGGACGAGCGGCCGGGCGCCGATGTGGTCGGCCACCCGAACGGGCGACTTGCCGTCGAGCGCGACGAGCGTCACGTCCGGGGCGCGGTCTCCGACGCGAAGCGTGCCTTCCTGCCGCTTGTCGTAGCGGATCATGCCGATGACGTTGCGGGGACCGACATAGGCGACCCCGGCAGCGGCCGCCGCCACGACGAGAAGGCCCGCCCCGATGGCCACCTTTTTCCACGTGCGCATCCACAAAGCTTACACGCCGCGGCCGGAGCTTCCATGCCGCGGGCGCCGTATCCGGGGGGCTAGAATTCGCGGATGGAATTTAACGCGCGTTGAGGGCTCTTGTGCTCGAGGACGACGTCCGGCTGCGGTCTCTCGTGGTGCGCACACTCACCCGGGCGGGCCTCGCGTGCGATGAAGCCGCCCGGATCGACGAGGCCGATGAGCTCCTGTCGATCCACGAGTACGACCTGCTGGTCCTCGACCGGCGGCTCCCGGACGGCGACGGCCTTTCGGTGTGCCGGACCGCCCGGTCCAGGGGATTCTCGCGCTCGATCCTCATGCTCACCGCGCGCGACGACGCGGAGGCCACCGTCGAGGGATTGTCGGACGGAGCGGACGACTACCTCGGCAAGCCCTTCGACCTCGAGGTCCTGGCCGCCCGCGCCCGCGCGTTGCTGCGGCGTAACGTGGATCGGCCTTCCGTCGAGCTGTCGATCGGAGACCTGCGGCTCGATGCGGCGCGGCGCACGGCGACCCGGGACGGAAAGCCGCTTTCGTTGACGGCGCGGGAGTTCACGATCCTCGAAAGCCTGATGCGCCGGCCCGGCGGCATCCTCTCGCGCGAGGAGATCCTGGAGCAGGCGTGGGGCGAGCGCGAAGAGCCCATGAGCAACACGATCGACGTTCTGATCGGCCGCCTTCGCAAGAAGATCGACGCGCCGGGAAAGCCCTCGCGAATCGAGACGGTGCGCGGGATGGGATACCGGCTGCGATGAAGCTTCCCTTCCTGCATTTCGAGCGCGCCCGGACCCGGCTCGCGATCTCAGGCGCGCTTCTTTGCGCGCTGTTTCTCTCGCTGCTCGCCTGGGGCGCGCGAACCTCGGTTCGAGCGAAGACCTACTCGGACATCGACGAGGAGCTCTACACGCTCGCCGTGGCGTTAGGATCGAGCTTCGAGCTCGAGGGCCTGGAAGAATCCAAGCGCGACACGCTGAAGGCGGGGCTCGAGGTCAACGCGTTCGAGTTCCGTCTCGCGAATCACTCCGCGATCCTCTTTCGCGACGACACTCCGGTCGCCGCAAACGGTAATCTCCTGAAGACGCGGCTGCCCGGCGGAATCACGCCGTACCGCGACCGGCCGGAGGTCCCCTACACGGCCGTCGAGCCTTACAGCGGCCAGAACCGGACCTGCCGGTTTCTCGTGACGCACCTCCAGGGCAAGGCGCACGGCGCGACACTCGTCCTCTTCCGCTGGATCGGGCCGAACCTCCGGAGTCTCGCCCGCCTCGACCGCGCGCTCGCGGCGTTCGTCCTGCTCGGATTTCTCGGGACCGCGGCTATTCTCGCGGGCGTCGTCACCCGCGCGCTGAAGACCGTGGAGGAAGTGACGGCGACGGCGGAGGCTGTCGAGGCGACCGACCTGTCCAAGCGCGTCCGGGTCCGGGCGGGGGGAGAGGAATTCCGGCGGCTCGCCGCCGTCATCAACTCCCTTCTCGAGCGGCTCGATCTCGCCTTTCGGGCGCAGAAGCGCTTGATCGCCGACGCCGCGCACGAGCTGAAGACGCCGACCGCCGTCCTCGTCGGAGAGGCGCAGGAGGCGCTTCGTGCGGACGCGACGCCGGAGGAGCGCCGCGAATCTCTCGAGACCATCGAGCGCGTCTCGCGGGGCCTCGCCCGGGAAGTCGACGCGCTCCTCCTGCTCGCCCGCGGCGACGCGGCCGCTCCCTCCCGGCGTTCCGCTCTCGATTTCGGCGAGCTCGTCGAGCAGGCGGTCGAGGCGACGGAGCCTCTCGGGGGCCCGCGCGGGGTCCGCTGCGCGTTCCGGCGCATTGCGCCCGCGTGGGTCTATGGCGATGCCGCCGGGCTCCAGCGGCTCGCTTCGAACCTGATCTCGAACGCCGTGCTCTACACCGCCCCGGGAACGGTGGTCGAAGTCGCCGCCGGGTCAGACGGACGGGAGGCTTTTCTCGAGGTGCGCGACCGCGGCCCGGGCGTGGCCGCGGAAGAGCGCGGTCGCATCTTCGAGCGCTTCGTGCGGCTCGACACCGCGCGGGTCGAGAATCCCGAGGGCTCCGGGCTGGGGCTCGCCATCGTCGAGCAGGTCGTCCGGGCGCACCAGGGCCGCGTGGAGGTCGAAGCGCGTCCGGGCGGGGGGGCGATTTTTCGCGCGGTGCTGCCGGCCTCCGACGCTCCCGCGGGAAGCGCCCTGGCGGCGGCCGCCTCGTAGGGCGGGGGCCTCAGGAAGGCGAAGGCGAGGGAGGCGGGGAGGAGCGAGAGGGAGCCGCGGATCCGCCGGCGCTCGGAGGCAAAGGCGCGCTGATTCGGATCGTCGTCGCGATGTGGCGGGTGTCCTTATCGAGATAGCGCAGCGTGACCGTCTCCCCGACCTTCAGATCTCCCCCGCTCACCTTGGTCGCGGCAGTAAAGACGAGCGCGGTCTCATGTCCCGCCGGATCGCGGACCGAAAACGTCTTCTTCGCGGGATCGAGGCCGGAGACCCGGCCGGAGAGAGAGATTCCGTGGGCCTTGGCGCGCACGGCGGGAGTCTTCGCGGGGGCGGGGACAGGAGCCTTCACGGGGGCGCCTGCGGGCTTGCCTGCCGGAGCCGCCCGCGTCGCCTGCGCGGGAAGGAGGGAAATCCAGCCCGCGAGGAGGACCGATGCGAGAGCGCCCATGATCATCGATCCCTCCTCCGACCTGCAGACTAAGAGACAGCGAGTGAACCGAAGGTGAACCGGTCGCCGCCGCCCCCTCCCGGGACGAACTCTCCATCACGCCGGCGGCTCGAGAAATTCCCGCCCGTCTCTCGTGAGCCCCGAGATCAGGTCCCGATACAGGCCGACCGCCTGCTCCACGGCTTCGATCTCGACCCGCTCGTCCGCCGCGTGCGCATGCGCGATCTCCCCGGGGCCGACGAGCATCGGTATTCCCCATCGATCGAGCAACGGAAGATCGCACGCGAACGACACGATTTCGCCGGGCGCGACCCCCCGCGGCCTTCGAAACGCGATCTTTTCGGAGCGATACGGAACAGAAATCTCGCCGCGGCCACGCGCCGCTTCCTCGATCCGGGCGAGCACGGCCGCGGTGGAGTCCCCGGTCCGAACCAGGACCTCCGCACGCGCGCTGTCCGCGATCACGTTCGGAGCCGTCCCGCCGTGGAGGACGCCGATGTTGACCGTCGTCTCGCCGAAGAGCGGGTCCGACGGAACATCCAGGGCGCGAACCTCGGCGAGAAAGTCGAGCAGCGCGTCGACGGCCGAGCGCGTGCCCGCCGCGTTCGTAAGCGACGAGTGCGCGGCGATCCCCCGCGTCTCGATCGCGATCCTGACGCACCCCTTCGACCCGGCCACGAATCTGTTTCCGGTCGGCTCTCCCCCGACGATGAATTCCGAACACCGGGCGTGAACACTGGCGCTTGCGTTCGCGGCGCGGGCGCCGTCGGAGCCCCGTTCCTCTCCGACTAAGAGGAGAAGCCCCGCCTCGCGGGTCGTGCCGGAGGAGTCCTCGAGCGCGACGAGCATCGCCGCCAGGCTGCCCTTGGCGTCGCAGGAGCCGCGCGCGAAGAGGGTCCCCCCTTCCCGCCGAGGAGCAAAGAAAGGAGGGACGGTGTCGGCGTGCGTCGAGAGGATCACCCGGGGATCCGAGCCGGGGAAAAACGCCAGCAGGTTCCGGCGGCCGGGCGAGACCGGGATCGATTCGCACGAGAGGCCGGCGAGGCGCAGCCGCCTCTCGACGAATGCGACCACGTCCTCCTCCGCTCCCGTGACGGACGGAATGGCGACCAGCGCCTCGAGCAGCTCGCGGGCGCGCCGCGCGGAGTCCGTCATCGGCCGAGATCCGTCACCGATCGAGGTCCGTCGACCGGTCGAGGTCCGTCCACCGGTCGAGGTCCGTCACCGGTCGAGGTCCATCACCGGTCGACCAGACTGTTCGGTGCGGCGCATCGGAGAATCATAGACTTCGCCCATGCGAAAATTTTTTCTCGTCCTCGCGGGCTTCTGTGCGGCGTCCTACGCTCTCTCGCGGCCTTCGGCAGCCGGGCCGGAGGCGCCGTTCGATCTCGTCTTCGAGGGAGGCCGGGTCGCCGACGGCACGGGAGCCCCGATCTTTTCGGCGGACGTTGGGGTGAAGGCCGGCCGGATCGCGGCGGTCGGGAAGCTCGGCGGGCGAGCGGCCCGCCGGCGGATCGACGCGCGCGGGCTCGTCATCGCGCCGGGGTTCATCGACCTCCTGGGGCAGTCCGAGTACTACGTCCTCGTCGACCGGCGAGCCGCGTCGAAAATCACGCAAGGCATCACCACGGAAGTCACCGGCGAGGGCGATTCGATCGCGCCGCTCGACGCCGCCGCCATCGCGGAAGGCCGGGACACGTGGGAGAAATATGGCGTCTGGCCCGACTGGAAGACGCTCGATGGCTACTTCCGGTCGCTCGAGCGCCGCGGCACGGCGATCAACCTCGGCACTTTCATCGGGTCCGGCAGCGTGCGGTCGATGGTCGTCGGGAGGGAGAACCGGCCGGCGACGCCGGAGGAGCTCGCGCGCATGGAACGGATCGTCGACCAGGCGATGCGCGAAGGCGCGCTCGGCGTCTCCTCCTCGCTCCAGTACATCCCCAACATCTACTCTTCGACCGATGAGCTGATCGCGCTGGCGCGCGTTGCGGCGCGATACGGCGGCGCGTACTTCACCCACCAGCGATCGGAATCCGGACGGATCGACGCCTCTCTCGACGAGGTGTTCCGCATCGCGAAGGAGGCGGGAATCCGCACCCAGATCTGGCACTTGAAGACCGCGTACAAGCCGAACTTCGGACGGATGCCGGCCGTCCTGAAGCGGATCGAGGACGCGCGCGCGCAGGGACTCGACGTCGCCGCCAACCAGTACCCGTACGCGCGCGCCTCCAACGGACTCGACGCCTGCCTTCCGCCATGGGTCCGCGAAGGCGGGCGCGAGGCGCTCTTGAAGAGGCTCGCGGACCCCGCAGCGCGCGACCGCGTCAAAGCGGACATGGACCGGGCGTCGACGGAATGGGAAAACCAGTATGCGGGGGCGGGAGGGCCGGAGGGGATCCTGGTGGCTTCGGTCCTCGCCCCGGCGCTGAAGCCTCTCGAGGGCAAGACGCTGGCGGAGATCGCGAAGGCCCAGGGCAAGGACGCCCGCGACGCCCTCATCGACATCGTGCTGGCCGACCGCGCCAACACCGCCTGCATCATCGCGATCATGGACGAGGCGGACGTCCGCACCGCGCTCGCGCATCCCCTCGTCTCCTTCGGAACCGATTCGGGAGCGCACGCGACCGACGGCATCCTGTCGAAGGAGGGTTCCCACCCGCGGGGCTGGGGCTCGGCGGCGCGGATCCTGGGGCACTACGTGCGGGACGAGAAGGTTCTCCGGCTGGAGGAGGCGATTCGCAAAATGACGTCATTCGCCGCGGAAGCGGCCGGCCTGCCGGACCGCGGCCTCGTCAAGATCGGTCTCGCCGCCGATCTCGCTCTCTTCGATCCCGAGAAAGTGCGCGACCTGTCGACGTTCACCGAGCCGAACCACTACAGCGAGGGCTTTCCCTACGTGGCGGTCAACGGCGTGCTCGTGATCGACGGGGGAAAGATGACCGGGAAGACCCCGGGTCGAGCGCTGCGCGGGCCGGGATTCCGGCCGCAGGCCGGCCGCGAGGGAAAGACGGAGACCGGCAAGCGCGCGGCGGCAGGTTAAGAGCCCGCGGCGTCCGAGGGCTTCGAGACCCTTTCCGGCTGGCGCGCCGGATGTTCCCCGAGGAGAGGCGAGACGCGCGGATACTTGCGGCGGATCAAGCCGAACTGCTCGATCGCGTGCGTCTCGATATGGGCCATGCCCTCGTCCATCGAATCGGTGAACAGGAGAAGGTCGAGGTCGCTTTCGCTGATCGTCCCGGCCGTGACCATTTCTTTCAGGAGATCCAGGAGGGGCTTCCAGTACTCCGTGCCGAAGATGACGACCGGAAAGCTGTCGATTTTTTTCGTCTGAATGAGCGTCAGGGCTTCGAAGAGCTCGTCCATCGTGCCGACGCCCCCCGGCATCACGACAAACGCGTAGGAGTACTTGACGAGCATCACCTTGCGGACGAAGAAGTACTTGAACGTGATCCGCCGGTCCAGGTACGCGTTTAACTTCTGCTCCTGGGGAAGGACGATGTTGCAGCCAATCGAGGTGCCGCCCGCCTCCCGGGCGCCTCGATTGGCCGCTTCCATGATGCCCGGTCCTCCGCCGGTCATCACCGTGAATCCCAGTCGCGCGAGCCGCTGGCCCGCGACCCGCGCGAGCGCGTAGAACGGGTGGTCCTCGGAAAACCGCGCCGAACCGAAGACGGTGACGCACGGACCCACGAAATGGAGCGCGCGAAACCCCTTCACGAGCTCCCAGAGGATCGTGAGGACCGAGTAGAGC